>JAUYMQ010000336.1 GCA_030698575.1 Deltaproteobacteria bacterium | reverse complement strand
TTCTTCTCGTCGTCTTCGGAGGCTTCGGCTTCGCCATGATCGCGACCGATCTCCGCAAGCCGCCCGGCGAGCGGGGGTGGATGCCCTGGTCTCTCGTCGGGCTTGTCTGTGCGGTCTTCATCGGCGTCATTCCCATCATCTCCGGGGCTCCCTTCCTGCGATACCTGTTTCCCATCTGGCCGCTCTTCGCGATCATCCTCGCGCAGGCGGTCCATGTGCTGTTGCGTCCGACCTGGCTCGCATGGTCGGCAGTCGCCGTCCTGCTGGCCACCAACGCCCTGGCCGTCTGGCCGCTCCGGATAGTCGACGATCACATCGATTTTTCGCTGCTCGCGGCGCGGGGAAGGAGCGAAGCGGAGCTTCGTCAGAATCGCTTCCCGGCGTTCCTTCGGGGCTTCGATTACCAGAGCGCGTTCTTCATGCCGGGCTGGAGCCCGGAGGTCCGGCCTTCGCTCGACGTGCGCGCCCCGCTTGCGGATTACTTGACCGAGATCACGGTCGGCTATCGTGGCCCGGTCGATGCGATTGCCGAGTACCTCAACGCGCACAAGAGACCCGGTGATCGCTTCGCGACCGTCTACGAGGAGGCTGCGGTGGCGTTTCACACGGGGCTGAGACCGCAGGACAACGGCGAGGGCCAGCCGCCCCCCCGCTGGTTGGTCGTCAGGCCGACCCACGGCCCCAAGAACGACGCCCTGAATTTCTGGCTGCAACGCGCGACCTATCGGCGCATCGCGCTTGACGCCCACGATACCCCGTATCAGAACCGCGAGGAGCTCGACCTGCATCGCTTCCGAAGCCCCGTGGCCGGGCCGTTGATCGAACTCGGGGAGCTTGTGCCGGCAGGGGAACGCTGAGCGGGCGGCCGTTGAAGCAGGCTCGCGGCTCCCGCCGGCTCTGACGAGGAATTATGAGGTCCAACCAGGCGGCGGAACCAGACGAGGGCTCGGGCGGAGCCCACCCCGAATGGCCGGGTGCGCTGAGCCGGGAATCGCTGCTTGTGAGCGCCACGCTCGTGGCGTTCCTGGTGATCTTCTTCTACGACATCGTCTTTCTCGGCAAGACCCTCCGTGTCTCGAACACCGTGCCCACTGCGCTGCCTACCGGGCACTACGATTACCCGGGCGGCTTTCCGAAGATGTTGCCCGTGTTCGAAAACACCCCGGCGTTGATCGAGGAACCCTACTTCGTATTCAAGTCACGCTCTTTCGCCCAAGGGATCTTCCCCCTCTGGAATCCATATCAGGGCGGCGGTTACCCATTCGTCTCCGCAATGGAGTCATCCCTTTTCTATCTGCCGGAGATCATCTTGTACGCCGCCCCGTCCCCATGGGGCTGGGACGCCTACCTCCTCTTCCGGCTCTACCTGGCGGGAATTTTCACTTACTGGCTGATGCGCGCATTGGGATTTGCGAGACTTCCCTCTCTCGTTTCGTCTGCCGCATACATGTTCTCCGGTCCAATACTGAGTTTTGTGGCGCACGTCTCCGTGAACACCGACGTGCTCATGCCCCTGCTCTTGTTCCTGATAGAACGGATCCTGACCGAGGGGAAACGACGTTACGTTTTCATCTGTTCCTTCGTTGTTTTCCAGATCATTGCAGGGGGCCATCCCGAGCATGCATTCTTCGCGATGCTCATGGGCGCCGTGTTCCTCGCCTTCCGGATGAGATCGGCCCCGGTCTCGGGGAGCCGCGGGCGCGCGCTGGGGAGGGTGATCGGGGCGTTTGCGGGAGGGGTTGGCCTGTCGGCCTTGGTGCTTCTACCCTTCCTGGAATATGTGAGAAGCGAATCCTGGCACGTTCATCCGCCCGGAGTCGGGATCCAGTCGGAATTTCTTCAGAACCTGATCACGCTCGTATTCCCCTGGTACTACGCGCACGGCATGGTGGTCCTCCCGGAGTGGATGGTGCTTACCTGGGCCGGTGGATGGCTGGGCTTCTTCCCTGTGTGGTTCGCGCTTTACGCTCTTCTTGCGCGGGAGAAGAGCGCTGCCACCCACGCATTCCTCTTCGTGTTCTTCTTCTACCTTCTCAAGATCTTCGGCTCTCCGCTGGTGAACTGGGTTGGACGGATGCCCGTGCTCGATCAGGTAAAGTTCCAGCTCCATGCCACGCAGAGCGTGGCGTTGTCCGCAAGCGTCCTCGTGGGGGCGGCGATCGCTTATTTGGCGCGCGGAAGGGACGAGAGCTTGCGCCTGCTCCTGGCGCTCGTTCCGCTGATTGGCGGGGTCGCTTGGTTCTGGCATTTTCGAGCGCCGGCCAATTCGCCGGGAGACTTCTTGACTGTGCCTTGTGTTCTCCTGTCGGTTGCAATCCTGGGCGGGGTCCTTTCCCACCGATCCATGATCCGGCCCCATGTATTTGCGGGCCTCTTATCGCTGATTCTCCTCGTTGAGCTCTTCGTGCTCATTCCCCGTGAGCGGACGCCGCGGGCCGAGACTTTCCAGGTCCCTCCCTACGTTGAGTTCCTGCGTCACGACCCGTCGACCTTTCGAGTGTATGGAATCGACGGTTGCCTCTTCCCGAACACGGCGACGGCATTCGGGCTGGAGGATATAGGCATGTACGAGGCGCTCTTCGTGAAGCGCTTTGCACGATACGTTCACGAACTCCTGGATTCACGTTTTTTAGGCGACGATTCTTTCCATGCTTTCCGTGCGGAGCTCGTGGATCCAGGGAGCCGATTTCTTGATCTCCTCAATCTGAAATACTTCATCATTCCTTCCGGCTCCACGATTCCCGCGGAACGCCAAAAAATGCTTGGGCTCAAGAAGGTTTACGAGAGAGAGGTCACGATTTTCGAGCGCGTTCGCGTCCTTCCACGCGTTCTGATCGTCCATCGCTCTCACTATGTATCGGACGGTGAAGAGGCGTTACGGTTACTCAAAGGAGGTTACAACGTGGAGGGAGGCGTGATCCTCGAGGGGCCGCCGCGATCGGACCTCGCCCCGGATCTCCGCTTGCAGGACGGTTCTTCCGTCGAGGCCCTGGATTTAGGCGTGAATCACAAGACCCTTCGAGTAAAGATGGAATCCGATGGGTTCGTCGTGGTCGGAGACGTTTACTATCCCGGGTGGAAGGCGCGAGTGGACGGCAAAAAGGCAGATCTCCTGAGGGCGAATTATCTGTTCCAGGCCGTTCAGGTCCCAGCGGGTGTACACGAGGTGCAGATCGCTTTTTCACCCATGAGCTGGCGCCTCGGCATGATCCTGTCGCTGCTCACCCTGGTGGGGCTGCTGGTTTGGTCGACCGGGATCGTCAAGAGAAGGAGTCATCACACGCGAATTTCCTGAGCGGGAGCCCCTCTTGAGCCCCTCTGCGTGCCCCCGTATACTCTCGGCAGGATCGAGTGCGACGCCTCGTTGGCTGTTTCGCAGCATCGCTCGCGGTCGCGCAGAGCGATTGTAAGAACCCATCCATTCCCCAGGGCTTCCGTGCCGGCCACCGGAGCGCTTCCGCGCGAGTCGGAGGTCCGCCTGGCGGGGGGACCATTTCAAGGAGTTTTCATGTCCATCAAGCTCGATACCGCGCTCGTCACAACGGCGCTCAAGGATATTCCCGCGGCGGCCCGGTCGGCCGAGGAGGCCGGCTTCGACTGCCTCTGGACGGCCGACACCGGGCACGATCCGTTCCTCCCCCTCGTGCTCGCCGCCGAGCACACCGAGCGCGTGAAGCTCGGCACCTCCATCGCGGTGGCGTTTCCGCGAAGCCCGATGGTGACGGCGATGATCGGCTGGGATCTGGCCGAGCTGTCCGGCGGCCGGTTCATGCTGGGGCTCGGCACGCAGGTGAAGGGGCACATCGAGCGGCGCTTCGGCGTGAAGTGGGAGGCGCCTGGGCCGCGCATGCGCGATTACATCGGGGCGCTCCGTGCCATCTGGGAGTGCTGGGCCAAGGGGACGCCGCTTCATTACGAGAGCGAGCACTACAATCACACGCTGATGACGCCCTTCTTCGCGCCGGGACCGATGAATCACTGGGAGATCCCGATCTACATCGCCGGGGTCAACGACTACATGTGCCGGCTGGCCGGTGAACTGTGCCAGGGCCTCCACGTTCACCCGTTCCATTCCATCGAGTATCTGAAGAAGACGGTGCTTCCCAACGTGGAAGACGGACTCAAGAAGAGCGGGCGAACGCGCAAGGACATCGCGCTGTCGAGCTCCGTGTTCGTCATCACCGGACATGACAAGGATGAGATCGAGTCGGCGAAGGCGCTCGTGAAGCAGCAGATCAGCTTCTACGCGAGCACGCGCACCTATCTGAAGGTGCTCGAGGCGAATGGCTTCGGCGAGAAGTCCGAGAAACTCAACGCCATGTCGAGGCGGGGCGACTGGGGAAGCATGGCCGACGCGATCACCGACGAGATGCTCGAGTGCTACGCCGTGATCGGCGAGCCGGACGAGATTCCAGGCAAGGTGCAGGCGCGATACGAGGGGATCCTGGACCGCCTTGCCTTCTATTTCCCCTACACTCCTGACGACCGCGGCCGGTGGGCACCCATCATCAAGGCGTTCAATGGCTAAAAAAATGGCTGAAAAGCGCGGGCGCCCGCGGAAAGCCGGCGGGTCGAAGGTGGCGAGGCGCAAGATCATTCCTTACGGCACGCGGATGATCGCCGAGGCGAGCCTCGAGACGGTCCCCAACAACTCGCTCCAGCGCGATTACGAAGTGAGCTTCACCATTGCCGAGTTCACTTGCGTCTGCCCGCGATCGGGCTTTCCGGACTTCGCGACCATCCGGATACGCTATGTCCCCGACCGGCGGCTGATCGAGCTCCGGAGCCTGAAGCTTTACATCAACGGCTATCGCGACGTCGCGATCTTCCACGAGGCGGTGGTCAACACCATTCTCGATGATTTCGTCGCCGCAGCCGATCCGAAGTGGGTCGAAATCATCGGCGACTTCAATGTCCGCGGGAACATAAAAACCGTGGTGACTGCCACGCATACCAAGCGGCGGACCGCCGGCGTCCAGCGCAAGAGCTTGAAGCGGCGGGGAAAATAGAGGAACCAGATGGAGTACAGAAAGCTCGGAAAAAGCGGGCTGCGTGTGTCGGAGGTCTGTTTTGGCACGATGACCTTCGGCAATCAGAACTGGGGATGCGACGAGGATGTGTCGCGGAGCATTCTCGACCGCGCGCTCGATGCCGGTGTGAACTTCATTGATACCGCCGACATTTACGCCAGCGGCGCGTCGGAGGAGATCATCGGCCGGTGGATGAAGGGGAAGCGTGACCAGGTGGTGATCGCGACAAAGGTCTTCTTCCCCACGGGGCCGGGGCCGAACGATCGTGGCGCGGGTCGCGTGCACGTGCGGCGGGCGATCGAGGAGAGCCTCCGGCGCCTGGGGACCGACCACGTTGATCTCTACCAGATCCACTGCTGGGATGCGCGGACGCCGATCGAGGAGACGCTCTCGGTTTTCACCGACCTGGTTCGCGAGGGGAAGATCCGCTACTTCGGCTGCTCGAACTTCGCGGCCTGGCACATCGAGAAGGCCGTGCGTGTGGCCGAGCGCGAGCACCTCGAGCAGTTCGTGAGCCTGCAGCCGCAGTACAGCCTCGTGATGCGCGACATCGAGCGGGAGATCCTGCCCGTGTGCCGCGAGGAAGGGCTCGGGATCATCCCCTGGAGCCCACTCGGCTCGGGCTTTCTGGCGGGCAAGCTGGATCGAGCTTCGAAACCGCCGACGGGAACGCGGCTTGCAAGCTGGGAAGACACGGCCGCGCGCCACATGACCCCTCGCAACTTCGACTTGCTCGATCTGCTGAGGGCGATTGGCGGCGAACATGACCGGCCGGTAGCGGCGGTGGCCCTGCGCTGGCTGCTTCAGGTGCCGGGCGTGACGAGCCCCATCATCGGAGCCCGCACGCTGGTGCAGCTCGATCAGAACCTCGCTTGCGCCGACTGGGCGCTCCCGGAGGACGCCTGGAAGCGAATCGACGAGGCCAGCCGCGTCCCCGAGGGCTACCCTTACCAGTTCATCCGCAACATGAGCGGGTAAAATGCTCGGGGTCAGGCCTAAAATTTGACCTGTTGGGAGCAATCGGGGGGAGCGATGGCGGCCAAGAGACCGGATCTGGAGAAGCTAGACGGGCGGTGGCATGTGCGGGTGACGACGGTTGGGCGGAAGACCGGCAAGAAACGGCGGGTCACGGTCTGGTTCGCCTGCGACGGCGGCAAGGTTTACCTCGCCGGCGGGCGCAAGTTTCCCCACTGGGCCCGCAACATCCAGAAGAACCCCGACGTCGAGGTCGAGATCGGCGGCGTGCGCTTCAAGGGAACGGGCCGCGTCCTCAAGGGCACGAAGCAGGCCGACCGGGTGCGCCAGCTCATGTTCAAGAAATACCTGCTCGCCCGCCTTTCCGGCCTCTTCGGCGGATACAAGCACGCGGTGCCCGTCGAGATCACGCCGGTGGCCTGAGCCCTGTCCGGCCGCCGTTCTTGAGAGGAGCCACGAGCCAGCCATGAGCTTCCTGAACATCGCCACTTCCTACGCCGCCAGCGCCGCGCGCCTCGGCTTCGGTATGAACGCCACGCCGTCGGCGAAGCGGCCAGCGCGACCGCTCGAACTGTACGAGTTCGAGGCCTGCCCCTTCTGCCGGAAGGTGCGCGAAGCGCTCACCGACCTCGACCTCGGAGCTGTCGTCTATCCCTGCCCGAAGGGCGGCCGCGTCTTCAGGCCGAAGGTGCGGCCCGCGGGCAAGCAGGCGACTTTCCCCTATCTGCTCGATCCCAATACCGGCGCCGACCTCTTCGAGTCCGATACGATCATTGCGTACCTGTATGAGACCTACGGGGGCCGCGCTCCGCATCCGATGCTGCGCCTCGGGCCGCTCACCCTTGTCACGTCACAGCT
>JAUYMQ010000333.1 GCA_030698575.1 Deltaproteobacteria bacterium | reverse complement strand
CGTTGGGTGAGCCACTTGACGGTGATCGCAGCGTTCATATGCGACGCTCCGGCGCTCCACCAAGGTCCACGGCCATTATAGGCCGAGGCATAGGCTTTCCCCCTCTCGATCCCGAGTCGGATCATCTTCCCGGCTCTGGTGCGCGGCTTCTTCCACTGCCGCCACAGGATCAGGCGCAATTTCCGCCGTATCCATTTGTCCAGATCCTCGAAGACGTTCTTCACTTGGGATAGCCGGAAGTATGCCACCCACCCCCGAAGGAACGGGGTGATCTCCCCGATCACCTTCGGCAGCGAGCGTCCACGGCCCTTCCGCACGATCTCCTTGATGTGCGCCTTGGCCCGTTTCACCGACTGGGGCGACACTTTGAGTTTCGTGCGGTGGTGCGATGTCATCGTATACCCGAGGAACTTGCGGTTCCACGGACGATCCACCGCACTCTTGTCCCGATTGATCTTCAGGCGCAGCCGCTTCTCCAAGTACCGGGCGATCGACTCCATCACCCGGTCCCCGGCCGCCTTCGACTTCACGTAGGCGTTACAGTCGTCGGCGTACCGGCAGAAGCGGTGGCCCCGCCGTTCCAACTCCTTGTCCAGATCGTCCAACAGGATGTTGGAGAGCAACGGCGACAGCGGACCGCCCTGCGGGGTTCCCTCTTCGCGGACCTGTGCAATTCCCTCGATCATCACGCCGGCGGTGAGGTACCGCCGGATCAGCCGAAGGAGACGCTTGTCTCCGACCCGTCTTGCCACCCGTGCCATCAGCACGTCGCGGTTCACACGGTCGAAGGAAGATACGACACACTACCCACCTCCAGGACCTTCCGCCCCAGGTCAGCATCGTCCGCGAACGCCACCCCCTAGTGTAGTGCTTCATAATTAATAAGACTTAATATCCTTGTTTGTAGTAGACTATGCGCATCGCTGATCACGAGGAGAGAGACGATGCGCGTAGCCCCGAGGATCGAATTGACGGAGTCGGAACGACGGGAGTTGGAACGTCTGGCGCGCTCGAACACGGTGAGCGTGCGGCTGGCGCGGAGAGCGCGTATCGTGCTGCTGGCTGCCGAAGGCAAGGAGAACGACGAGATCGGCCGGCTGCTGGGGATTGGGCGCATTCAAGCCGGCCGCTGGCGGAACCGCTATGCGCAAGGCGGGCGGGCGGCGATCGAACGCGATCGACCCCGCGGAGGGCGACCCCGTAACGTGGATGCGGACCGGATCGTTCAGCTGACCACGCAGAGCAAACCCGAGGGGGCTGCGCATTGGAGTACCCGAACGCTGGCCGCCAAGGTGGGGGTGAGCGACAGCAGCGTCTTGCGGGTGTGGCATCGGCACGGCCTCAAGCCGCACCTGATCGACACCTTCAAGGTCTCGCGCGATCCCCATTTTATCGAGAAGTTGGAGGACATCGTCGGTTTGTATCTGAATCCTCCCGAGCATGCGATCGTGCTGTGCTGCGACGAGAAGAGTCAGGTGCAGGCGCTGGATCGCACCCAACCCGGACTGCCGCTGAAGAAGGGGCGCGCGGCCACGATGACCCATGATTACAAGCGCCACGGCACCACCACGCTGTTCGCCGCTCTCAACACCGATCTCCGTGAGCAACGAGGCCCGATCGGCCGAGAAGAGGCGATCCAGGGACCGCCCGATCCGATCGTCGTTGAGAAGCGGGATCTGCGAGGAGGCCACCCCGAGCAGGGCCGGATCGAAGGGGGTGGCCCATTGTTCGAGAGCGTAGACCGGGGATCGCCGAGCAGGATATTGCGCAGCAGAAGCCCAAGGGCGCGAGAGGGGGCGAGGCGGCAGCGGCGGTCGGCAGGGGGGAGGTATCGTTCGAGCAGTTCGTCCAGGCCGCGTTGGCCCTGCCCAAGCTCTGTTTCTTGTTGTCCGGTCCGTTCTCCGGGATGAACCGCGACGTCGGCACGAGTGCCCCGTACACTGCGGCCCGGCACGCCACCAGGGGCCGCCGCGCCCACCAGAGGTGCAGGGTCGAGATGTGCCCCTTGCGGACAGACTTCTCCCGCGACGCCTCGGCACTGATCGCCTGGATCGGCAGGAAGTCTTCGATCAATCTGCGGTCGTCAGACATGAGTTTCCCTATTCATCCTTTATTTCCCATGGCCCGTTTGTCCAGTTTATGTCCAGTTTGCCGCGGTAACGGGATCATGTCCTGTTTGTCCTGTTTGTGTCCTGTTTTAGGGCCAACACGTAGTGGGCGCTTCGTCCCGTGGTCCCCACTTTGCCGAGGATCCCCTTGCTGACCAGATCTTCGAAATCCCTTGAGGCCGTTCTGATGATCGCCCCGGTCAATTCACGATAATCCCTGTTTGTAATACGCCCGTTGGCCTTGACGAAGGCAATGCCCTGTTTCTGTTTGTCAGATAAGTCCATGCGCGACATTGCCTGTTCCGTCAGCCAGTCCCGCCACAAGGTCACCACCCACTGGCCCGCGCGTTGCTCGAAGTCTGGCTCGGGCAAGCCGGCTTCGCGGCAGCGGGCGATCATGTCGAGCGTCCCGGTGCCCGCCTTTTCGATGTAGCGGGCAAGAAAGAGGGGCTCGGCAATGAGCGGATTGCGCGGTATCGAGGCATGCGGACCGCGCAGGAGCTCCGGAGTCAAAGATGGCGGCAGTTCACCCGGGTTCCAGACCTCCAGTCGATCGGCGAAGAGCATGACCTGGACGCTGGCGTTACTCGCGTAATCGCGATGGGCAACGGCGTTGACAATGGCTTCTCTCACTGCCTCTTTGGGCAGTTCATATTCCACAGGGGCCTGGACGCTGTGCTCGCGCGTGCCGACGCTCCGCGCCACCTTCGACAGGACGAAATCCACGGCCTGGTCCACCAAATCGAACACCGTGCCCTTGAAGACCTGGTAGGACGGGATGGGCTTGCGGACTTCCGTTCCGTGAAAGTGGAGGCATTTCACCTCGGAGGCAATCAGAAACCGCTGCGGCTCCTCGCCGAACAGGAGTACGGCGGCGTGGGTGGGATGGCCACGGTCGATCAGGTTCAGGTGCCGGAGTGCTTTTTCCCGCGGTGTCTTCCCGGGCAGGGCATAGTTCCGCTCCCGACGGGCGGTTCCCAGGAACCATCGCAATTTCTCGTCCGACAGATCGTCCATCGTCGCCCCGTCGCATGCAGAGGCGTCGAACGGCAAGGTGCGAAGATGGCCGGTCTGTTCGAGATGTTCCACCAAGGCGGCATACAGGGCCGCAGTCAGATCGGGGATACCGCTGAAGCGCCGGCGAACGAGCTGAGAGCCGATCTTCCGAATCAGCGCAAGCATCCTCGGGTGCCGGTCCGTGTCATCGGAACCTTTGACGAAGACGAGACGCGTTTTTTTCTTCGCCGTGGCCCGATCGAACTCCAATTCGGTCGCCGATTTCCCATTCGCAACGGGCGTCCCGTATTCGTTTCCGAAGAGTCCGACATAGACGCGGCAGCGGTCCACCTCGTCGAGATACACGTCGTCCGGCTTGCGGTCCGAGGCCGGGATGTCTTCGAAGAGAAAGACATCGAAAAAACGGCGGAGCAGGGCATCGCCTCGCACGAAGTCGCGGATCGCCGTCCGTTCTTCGCGGAATTCCTTTTGAACACTGCCGACGAAAATGATCGATTTTTTCATCGAATCAAGTCCCTCATTCACAAGCCAGGCAATGACAACCCACCATCTTCAGGAAACTGGAAGAACCAGATAGGAAATTTTCGGTCACCACTTCAGGATCGCCCCGGTGCTCGCGCTGGTGGCCATCGCGGCGTATTTCCCGAGGCAGCCGGCCGGTTTCTCTTTCGGCGGAAGCTGCCATTTCGAGCGCCGTTCGGCAAGTTCCGCCTCGGAGACGAGCAGGTCGAGCTTCCTCTCCGGGATGTTCAGCCGGATCCGGTCCCCCGGGTGCACCAAGGCGATCGGCCCTCCCGCCGCCGCCTCGGGGGAGACGTG
>JAUYMQ010000332.1 GCA_030698575.1 Deltaproteobacteria bacterium | reverse complement strand
TACGTCTGGCGCGTATGCGAGCACGACGGATGGCTTTACGTGGGGACGTACAACGCCTCGGTGTTCCTCCCCTTCAAGCCCTTCCCGATACCGGAGGAAATTCTCAGGCTCCTGAAGCTCAGCGATTCGGAGGAGTTCCAGACCCGCTACGGCGGATGTCACCTGTGGCGTTCGCCCGACGGGGAGCACTTCCTGCCGGTGACCACCAACGGATTCGGCTCGACCTACAACCACGGCATCCGCCAGCTCTGTTCCACCCCCAAGGGGCTGTTCGTCGGGACCTCCAATCCCTTCGGGCCCAATGTCGGTGTGAAACGCGACGGCGCCTGGCATTACGAGGACAACCCGCGGGGAGGCCTGGAGGTCTGGCGGGGCGAGCGCTCGCACGGGGAATCACGCCCTGCCGCGAAGAGCCGGGCTCTGCGACTCGCCGACCCTCATCGCGAAACGGCCGTCACCGATCACCGGGAGACACTCGCCTCGCTCGCGAGCCTCTTCAGGGTTCTGGTCTACACGCGCGTCACCGAAGATTTCTACGAGCACAGCGGCTATACGCAGATGGGCTACTGGCGTCCGGGAACCGCCAACGGACGCGAAGCCTGCGACAACCTGATGGAGGCGCTGCTGGCCCTCGTTCCCGACAAGGGGGGCCGGGTGCTCGAGATCGAGTGCGGGCAAGGCGCCACCACGGAGGCATTGCTCCGCCACTATCCGGAAGATCGCATCACGGGGGTCGATCCCTTTCCCCTCGCGCTCGACATCGCCCGCGCGCGGATGCCCCGCGCCGCCTTCGAGATCATGAGCCCCACGATGCTTCACTTCCCCGACAACTCTTTCCGGAGCATCCTCTCCGCAGAGCGCGCCTGCTACTTCAACACGCGCAGGGATTTCCTGCGCGAGGCGTTCCGCGTTCTCGAGCCGGGCGGGCGCCTCGTTCTGTCGGACATCCTTCACTCGCGCACCGGCGAGGCCCTGAGCATCGACCGGCACCGCCAGAACTATCTCTCGGGGCCGCGCGCATACGAGCAGCTGCTCGAGAAGATGGGATACGTGGACATCCAGGTCATCGACGCGACGAGCGAATGCGCCCAGGCTTATCTCGGCGCCATTCGCCGCCACTACATCGGAAGCTTCATGAAGCGGAAGACCACCGAGGGCGATTTCAACACCCTCATGGGGCTCATTTCACTCCACGCGCTCTTCCTGCGTCACTATGTCCTGGTCGGCGCTACGAAGCCTCCTGGAGGAAGAACCTGATGCCCTCGACGGCGTTCAACACCTCCTACGAGGCACACTCGGCGGAGCCCGAGTACATCGAGACGAACCGCAGCCTCATTCGCTCGCTGGATCTCTCGGAAGTGAGCCGCCTGCTCGATCTCGCCTGCGGCACCGGGCTCCTCTCGGACCTCGTGCTGGAGCAACGCCCCGGCATCACCGTCTGCGGGCTGGATCTCGATCGCCAGCAGCTGAAGCTCACCGAGGAACGCTTCGGCGAGAAGGGGCTCTATGCCGGCAACGGCGCCTCGGGCGCCGCCCGGGGCCTCCCCAGCTTCATCCTGGTCGAAGGGAGCGCCGACACACTTCCCTTCGCATCGGGAACGATGGACGCCGTGCTGATGGGCAACTCCATTCACAACCTCCCCGACCCCGGCCGCCTCGTCGGCGAGATCCGGCGCGTGCTGCGGCCGGGAGGGCTGTTCGCCTTCAACAGCGCCTTCTACGCCGGCACCTACGTTCCGGGGACGGAGAAGTTCCACCAGGCCTGGGTGAAGGAGGCGCTGATCTACGTGATGAACCGGGATCGCGAGCTTCGCGCGAAGGGCGAGCCGGGGCTCAAGCGGAAACGCGGCACGGTATCGCGCGCCTCCGCCCGCCGATGGCTGCTCCCCAGGGAGTGGCAGGACGTCCTTGAATCCAACGGCCTTCGGGTCTCGCGAGTTCACGAGCGTGAGGTCCGCATGACCCGCCGGAGCTACGAGACCGTAGGCTCCTACGGCGGCTTCGCCTCCGTTGTCCTTGCGGGCTATCCCGTCGAGCTCGCCTGCGAGGCGCTCCAGGCAGCCGTGCAGCCGGCGCTCGACCAGACCGGGTTCACGACGGTGCCGGCGCGCTGGCTCGAGATGGCGGCCCTGAAGCCCGAGGGGCCGGACGAGCGCGCCAAGGAGAATCGGTGAGCGGCCGTCTGCAGGAGCGCGTGGCGATCGTGACCGGCGGATCGAGCGGCATCGGTCAGGGCGCCTGCCTTGGCCTGGCCGCCGAGGGCGCCAGCGTGGTCGTTGTGGGGCGAACGCCCGCTCACATCGAGGAGACGATCCGGCAGATCGACGCCCTGCCCGGCCGCGCGCCGGAGCAGCGCATGGGACTCACGCTGGACGTAACGAACGAGACCGACATGGAGGAGATGGCGCGGCGAACCGTTGATCGCTTCGGGCGCATCGACATCCTCGTCGCCTCGGCGGGCGTCTCGCTCGGCACCTCGAAGACCCGGGGCGGTCGAACATCCGTGGCCCAGATGTCCATGGAGACCTGGGACGAGATCATGAACGCCAATCTGAAGGGGATGTTCCTTGCCGACCGGGCCGTCCTGGGAACCATGATTAGA
>JAUYMQ010000329.1 GCA_030698575.1 Deltaproteobacteria bacterium | reverse complement strand
CCGCTTGTAGCCTAAGCTCCGCTTCGGATTCAGTAGCAACAGCCTAGCACTATGAAATCCGTAGCGCCAGGGGGAAATGCCTGAAGGAAAAAGGGGCGGTTATGGCCGTGCCTCGACCGGGAAAGCGCGTCAGGGGCTCCCGAACTGGGCGCCCGATCATGGCGCTTCTGGATCTCCTGGGTCGCCGCTGGACGCTCCGGATTCTCTGGGAGCTGCGCGAGGAGACACCGACGTTTCGGGATCTGCGCGATCGGTGTGACGCGATGTCGCCGAGCGTTCTCAATCAGAGGCTGACGGAACTCCGGGAGGCGGGGGTGGTCGTACTCCGCGAGGAAGGGGGCTACGTGCTGACGCGGGAAGGGCGTGGCTTGCTGCTGGCACTGGCGCCGCTGCACAAGTGGGCAAAATCATGGGCGGCCCGCCCGCGCAGGACGCGCGTGTAGCCGCCCGGGCCTAGTCCGCCTCGCGGACGGGGATGATCACCTGGGTGGCGGTCGCCTTGCCGGCGACCTTGCCGTCCGCGGTGGTGAAAATCGCCTCGACGTGCCCCATGCGGCGCCCGCGGTGGACGACCCGGGCATCGATCGTGAGCGTGCCGCCGGTCACGGGGCGAAAAAACGAATATCGCAGATCGGAAGTCGTGAAGCGCTCGCCTTCGTCCAGTGTTGAAAGCATTGCGAGCCCGACGAATTGATCCGCAAGCGCGGCAAGATAGCCGCCGAAGACCGCGCCGAAAAGGTGGAAGAAGTCGCGGTCGACCTCCCACTTCGCCCAGACGTGACCGGGCTCCCACCCTTCGATTTTGGGGAAGCGCAGCGCGTGCACGAAGGGCGGCGGCGTTCCCTGACCCTTGAGGATCAAATCCAATATCTCGCTAGGTCTAGGCATGCTCCGGATCTTCCTCCTATCCTCGTTCCTGGTGAGTTCGCGGTCGACCGGACCAGTTTACACCTGCTCTTCGACGCTGGGGTGGCGGCGCCGCGATCACTTCACGGGGCTTGCGCGCGTAATTCGGGGTCAGGTCTAGAATTTGACCAGCGCCGGGGTGGGCAGGATCCAGGCGTCGCCGGACTTTGAGGGTCAAATTCAAGACCTGATCCCATCCTAAGTAGCTTGAATTAAAGGGAAATAAATTAGTTGACAGCGTAAATTTTACCGCGTAAAAGTAGTGGATGCCCCGCCCCGCCCTCAGCCAGGACGCCATAGAGGCCTACCGCGAGCGCATCATCGATGCGGCGACGCATCTGTTCGCCGAGCGCGGCTACGCCGGCGTCACCATGCGCGCCATCGCGGCCGAGCTCGGCTGCAGCCCCATGACCCCCTACCGCTACTTCCGGGACAAGGACGAGATCTTCGCAATGATCAAGGCGGGCCTCTACGCGCGCTTCGCGCAGGCGCAGGAGCAGGCAAGTCGCGCCTCGCTTGATCCGCTCGATCGGCTCGGGAAACTTGGCGGGGCCTATGTTCAGTTCGCGTTCGACGATCCGGACGGCTACCGGATCATGTTCGAGATTCACAGGGATCCCCCCGAAAGCTATGCCGAGCTGGACGAGGCGGCGCTCGGCACATGGCGCCCGCTTCGCGACGCGGTCGCCCAGGCCGTCGAGGCCGGCGTGATTACCGGGAACCCCGATGTCGTCGCTCATCTTCTCTGGGCGGGCCTCCACGGGGTGATCACCCTCCACCTCGCTGGAAAGCTGACCTTCGGCGCAGCAGTCAAGGACCTCGTCGAGCCCATGATGGCGACGCTGGTCAGGGGAAACTCAGCACCGGGCGGAAACTAAGGAGGAAGAACAATGAGCGTTGAAAGACAGTCGGCAACGGCGGCGCGACCCGCGATCGCCACGGAAACGCATCCCGATGCCCAGGCGCTACGCGCCTGGTGGACCGAGGCCTGGAGCCCGGCCACGAAGGAGGAAACCTACGAGATCACCGACATCGAGGGGGAGATCCCGCGGGAGCTTCACGGCACGCTCTACCGCAACGGTCCCTCGCAGGTGGTTCTTCCCGAGGAGGGCTACCACAAGCTTCATCTCTTCGACGGCGACGGGCTCGTGAACGGTTTCCGCTTCGACGACGGCCATCTGCACTACAGGGGGCGATTCGTGAAAGACGCGTCGTACCTTCGTGAGCAGAAGCTGGGGCGCTACTACCCGAACGGCGTCAACGTCGTCGTCCCGCCGGAGAACGACGAGTTCACCATCCGTCAGCAGCACAACACGAACGTCGTCCACCACGCCGGGAAGCTCCTGGCGCTGGTGGAAAACGCCTACCCCTTCGAGCTGGATCCCCGAACTCTGGATTCCATCGGCAACTACGTGTTCGACAAGCCGATGGTCGGCTACAGCGTGAGCGCGCACCCGAAGATTGACGGGCGCACGGGCCAGATGCTCATCCACGGCTATCAGTGGTACGAGCCGTACCTGCAGCTCTACGTCATCGAGCCCGACGGACACTGCTCGCTGGCCGAGGGCGTCGACGCGCCCTACTCCGTGATGATGCACGACATGGCCATCTCGCAGAACCACGCGATCTTCCCGCTGGCGCCGATCATGATGGACGGAAACGTCCTCATGGGCGGCGGCTCGCTCAACCAGGCCCTGAGCTGGGACCGCGAGAAGCCCCTTCGCTTCGGCGTCCGGCCTCGCAGCGCGGGCGGCGAGGTGCGCTGGTTCGATGCGCCCTCGTCGGCGTTCTTCTTCCACGTGGGGAACGCTTACGAGGAGAACGGCAAGATCTTCCTCGATGCCTGCACCTACCAGAATCCGGACAATCTGCTCGAAGGCATCCGGGAGTGGCGCACGGGCAAGATGAACTACGTCGACGCCGTGCCCTACCTCTACGAGCTGGATCTCGAAACCGGGGAGTGCCGCGAGAAGCAGCTGAGCGATCGCGGCTCCGAGTTCCCCCGCCTCGACGACCGGCTCGTGGGGCACCCGAACCGCTTCGGCTATGCCGTCGTCGCGCGCCGCGAAGCCGGCAATTCCTACGAGCGCGTGCTGGGCTGCATCCAGAAGTACGACCGCCAGGGCGGCCCCAGCGCCTGCCACGACTTCGGTGTCGGGCAGTGGACGAGTGAAGCCGTCTTCGTGCCGCGCGCACCCGACGCGGCCGAGGACGACGGCTTCGTGGTGAGCGTGGTCTACGACGGCGCCACGCGGAAGAGTTTCGTTAGCGTGCTCGACGCACGAAACATCGAGGGCAAGCCGCTGGCGAAGGCGCACCTCAGCCACCGCATGCCCATGGGCTTCCACGGCAACTACGCGCACGGCGTCGTCTGACAGGCCCGCCGCGCGCGGCGTCACTTCCACCCCCGTTCCGACTCCGGGACGGGGGTTTTTTTTTCCCTGAACCCGGGACCCCCGGGTCCGACCCTCCCTCCGGCCCCGCGGCTCGGATCTCCCCAACTCAAGCTATCCACTGGATTTCCGAAGAGAATCTCATGATGCTTCGAGTCCAGGCACTCGCCATACTGACCGTCCTCTTCCTTTTTCTGGCCGGCGGCCCTGCAGAGGCCCAGGTGTTCGCCTACTCGGTCTCCTCCGAGGGCGACGACAAGCTCTACCGCCTTGATCTCTCGACCGGCCAGGAGAACCTCGTGGGGCCGGTGGGCTTTGCCGACGTGGAGGGCCTGACCTTTCATCCACTGACGGGCGTGCTCCACGGCGTCGACGCCGCAACCGGAACGCTCCTGAACATCGACAGATTGACCGGCGCCGGCACTGCCGTCGGCGCGGGTGCGGGCAATCTCGGCGTTACCGTGGCGGGGCTCGGACTTGCCTTCGACCAGATGGGCAACCTCTGGATGAGCGCGGGGAGCAGTCAGACCCTCTACGCCGTCGACCCGCTGTCGGGCGCCGCTTCGGCCGTGGGACCGATGGGCCAGTCCGTCACGGGGCTCGCGGCCTTCGGCACGACGCTTTACGGCCTCGGCGGCGACGGCGCGAACAACCTGGTCATGATCAACACCTCGACGGGCGCGGCGGCTCCGGTCGGGGCGCTCGTGAACCTGACGACCATGTCCGGCGGAGGCATCGCGTTCGCGCCTGACGACACGCTCTGGACCGTCACCGATCCACCGGGCGAAACGGGAACGATCGACAAGGCGACCGGCGTCGCAACGCTGGTGGAGAAAGTCCCCTCCGGCCGCTTCGAGAGCCTGGCGTTCGCGCAGCCCACCTCGGCCGTTTGCGGCGCCGCGCCCCGCAACGATTGTCGCAGTCCCGTGGCGGCCGGGCGGGCGGCATTCGAACTTTCCGTGAAGGGCTCGAAGCACGGCTGGCGGTGGCGCTGGTCGAACGGCGCCGCGACGACGACCGATGAGTTCGGCCATCCGGAGACGGGGACGCCCTACAGCCTCTGCGTCTATGATCACGTGAGCGACACGCCCGTTCTCGTCATGAGCGCGTTCGCGCCGCCGGGCGGCAACTGGGCGGGGAAGAAGGGGCGTTTCGATTACAAGGACAAGACGCCTGCGGCCGGCGGCATAACGCGCGTCTCGCTCCGCCCGGGCGTGGGTGGCCGCGCGGACATTCGCGCGGAGGCAAGGGGCAACGGCCTGTCCATGCCGCCCATGCCCCTATCGGAAGACAGCCAGGTCACCGTCCAGCTCCTGGCGCTCCAGGGCCCCTGCTGGGAGGCTTCCTATGCGTCACCCGCCAAGGCCAACAGCGCCTCGCGGTATTCGGGTCGCGGCGAGTAGGGTTGTAGCGGACGGATTGAATCCCGGCTGAAGACGTCAGCGATCGATCGGCGTCTTGGGCGGGCCTCCGAGGGAGCGGCCTGATCCGTCGCGCACCACGCCCGTGGCAAGCGCGATGATCGAGGCGATGTCGCTCAGGTTCGACGGCACGACGAACGTGTTTCCTTCCTTGGCCAGCTTTCCGAACTCGGTGATGTACTGCTCGGCGATGCGCAACTGCATCGCCGAATCTCCTCCAGGGCTCTGAAGCGCCTGGGCAACCTGGCGCAGCCCCTCGGCAGTGGCGGTTGCAACCGCCAGGATCGCCTCGGCCTCGCCCTGCGCCTCGTTGATCTGCAGCTGCCGTGTTGCTTCAGATTCCTTGATCACCTTCTGCTTGTCGCCCTCGGCCCGATTGACTGCGGCATCGCGCTGCCCCTCCGACTCGAGAACGACGGCGCGCTTCTCGCGCTCGGCGCGCATCTGCTTCTCCATGGCCTGGAGCACGTCCTTGGGCGGCGTGATGTTCTTGATCTCGTAGCGCAGGACCTTCACGCCCCAGACCTCCGAGGCCTTGTCCAGCTCCGAAACCACGTAGCCGTTGATCGTCGATCGCTCCTCGAATGTCCGGTCCAGATCGATCTTGCCCACCTCGCTTCGTAGCGTGGTCTGGGCGAGCTGCGAGATGGCGTAATAGAAGTTGCCGATGCCATAGGAGGCTCGCTTCGGATCGAGCACCTGGAGATAGAGCACGCCGTCAACATGGACCTGAACGTTGTCCCTGGTGATGCATACCTGTTCTGGAATGTCCGACGCGACTTCCTTGAGAGAATGCTTGTAAGCAATGCGCTCGATGAACGGCACCAGGATGTGAAATCCCGCATCGAGAGTCCGACTGTACTTGCCGAGATTCTCGATCACGAAGGCGTTCTGCTGCGGGACGACCACGGCGGTTTTCGCAATTACCACGATCACGAGGGCGACCAGAACGCCGATGCCAATCAATGTCCCCATGCCATTCTCTCCCTATGCAGGCATCATCGAAGCCGCGTCATACTCGAACGTCGAGCAGGAATCCATCCACGGCCTCCACGCGCACCCTCGCACCGACAGCAAGAGGGCTGTCTCCCACGTTTCTCGCCTTCCAGTTCGATCCGCGTAGTTCAATCGTGCCGACACCTGCCGGCGCGATCTCGGTCTGGACGGTCCCGTACTCTCCGATGAGCTCCGCCTTGAGTCCGGGCGCGGGGGCCACCAGCTTGTGAATCCGCCTCCGGACGAAGACCGAGAAGAAAACCGCGAGAACGCCGAAGGCGGCCCACTGGATCCAGATGGTCTCGATCAGCCCGAAACGAACGAGCGCCGCCATTGCGAAGGCGGCGACACCCAGCAACGCCAGCCAGAAATCCGTCTGGATTACAGTCTCCGTCGCCAGGAGCACCGCGCCCACGACCAACCAACCCCACCAAGGCATCGCGACACCCTCCCCGGGTCGATATCGACTTCTGGCACGACCTCCAGCCCAGTTACTGCATCTTACCAGCTACCCGGAGGCGCAGTCTAATTTTCCGCCAACGGTGTGAGCGACGGGAGGCGGCGGTATCACCCGTGGGAGCCGCCCGAGGCAGCGGCCGTCCCCACCGGCGGGCCTCGTCAGGTTTGCTTGCCGAGCACCTCGATGGTTTGCCGGATTCGCTCCTTCTCCTGCTCTGCAAGTGACGGGCGCCCCAGGATATCCCTGTATTCGTTCAGGCTCTCGCGATGCTTCCCCTGGCGCGCGTAGTAGGCCGCGCGCTGCTCCGCCACATAGTAACGCCCGTGCCGCGTCTCATAGTCGATGCCCGCCGCGCACCACACCAGCGCTTCGCCGTCGCTCTCCAATTTTTCATAAACGACCGCCAGGTTGAAGCACATCTTCGCCTTGTCGATGTCCGAAATG
>JAUYMQ010000322.1 GCA_030698575.1 Deltaproteobacteria bacterium | reverse complement strand
TCGCGGTCTGGACTCTCCCGACGAGGCGGTCTTCTACACCTCGGGCCGCACCAGCAACGAGGCGGCCTTTCTCTACCAGCTCTTCGTGCGCCAGTTCGGCACGAACAATCTCCCCGACTGCTCCAACATGTGCCACGAATCGAGCGGCACCGGCCTCACCGAGGTCATCGGCGTCGGCAAGGGCACGGTGAGCCTCGAGGACTTCGAGCGGGCCGATGCGATCTTCATCATCGGGCAAAACCCCGGCACGAACCATCCACGCATGCTCGCCACGCTCCAGAAGGCCAAACGGCGGGGCTGCCGCATCGTGAGCATCAATCCCCTGAAGGAAGCCGCGCTCGTGAAGTTCGCGCATCCCCAGGAGGTGAAGGGGATGCTCGGCGTGGGCACGCCCATCTCCGACATGTACCTGCAGGTGCGTGTGGGCGGCGACGTGGCGGCGCTCAAGGGGATCATGAAAGAGGTCCTGGCGCTCGAGGATAAGAAGCCGGGGAGCGTGCTCGATCACGAATTCATCGCGCAATACACCGACGGCTTTGATGCGTTCAGGGCGGGGCTCGAAGCCGTCGACATGAAGGACCTTCTCGGTGAGAGCGGGCTGACCCGCGAGCAGTTCCGCCGGGCGGCGAAGATCTACGCCGGGGCGGACAGGGTGATCGTCTGCTGGGCCATGGGCCTAACGCAGCACCGGTTCGCGATCTCGAACATCCAGGAGATCGTCAACCTGCTCATGCTGCGGGGGAACATCGGGAAGCCGGGGGCCGGGGCCTGCCCCGTGCGCGGGCACAGCAACGTGCAGGGCGATCGCACGATGGGAATCTGGGAGCGCCCCGAGGCGGACTTTCTCGACCGGCTGGGCGAGGAGTTCAATTTCGCACCGCCGCGCGAGCACGGCCTCGACACCCTCGGCGCAATGCGCGCCATGCACGACGGAAAGGCCAAGGCCTTCATCGCCATGGGGGGGAACTTCGCCGTGGCCACGCCGGACACGCCCTTCGCGGAAGAAGGGCTGCGGCGCTGCCGGCTCACCGTCCAGATCTCGACCAAGCTCAACCGATCGCACCTCGTGACCGGCGAGGAGGCTCTGATCCTCCCCTGCCTCGGGCGGACCGAGCGCGACCTGCAGAAAGGCGGCGCGCAGTTCGTGACGGTCGAGGACTCGATGCGCGTCGTTCACCGGAGCCAGGGGCGGCTCTCGCCGGCATCGGAGGATCTGCGGAGCGAGCCCGCCATCGTCGCCGGAATGGCGCGCGCGGCCCTGGGCAAGAAGAACCCCGTCCGATGGGAATGGCTCGTCGAGGATTACGATCGGACGCGGGATCACATCGCCCGGGTGATCCCCGGGTTCGAGGAGTTCAACCGGCGGGTGCGCGAGCCGGGGGGGTTCGTGCTCCCGAACAGCGCCCACGAGCGCCGCTTCGCCACGCCTGGCGGGAAGGCGCTGTTCACCGTGCACCCGCTGCCGCGCATTGAGCTTGGCAACGGCGAGTTCGTCATGATGACCATCCGGAGCCACGACCAGTTCAACACGACCATCTACGGCCTCGACGATCGTTACCGGGGAATCTCAGGCGGGCGGCGCGTGGTGTTTCTGAACGCCGCGGAGATGAAGAAGCAGGGGCTCGAGGCGCAGCAGCTCGTCGATCTCACGAGCCGCTTCAACGGGCAGACGCGCACGCTCCGGGGTTTCCGGGCCATTCCCTTCGATATTCCGGTGCGCTGCGCCGCAACCTACTACCCGGAGGGAAACCCTCTGGTCCCCCTAGATCAGTTCGCCGAAAAGAGCCGCACGCCGGCCTACAAGTCGGTGGTCATCACCGTCACGCCCGGCGGCTGATCCGGCGCACGCCGGCGCATGACAGCGCGCATGTCATTGCGAGGAGCGAAGCGACGAAGCAATCCCCCCCGCGCTTGCCGGGAGATTGCTTCGTCGGGGCTTCGCCCCGCCACGCAATGACATGCGAAGGGACGGCACTCACTCCGCCCAGATGCGCTCCCACCACTTCTTCCCATAGGGGACCGGCTTCGGCGCCGAGATGTTCATCTTCTCGCGGATGTCCGGAAGCCGCCAGCCGGTGATCGAGGCAAGCGTTTCCGCCTCCGTGTCGCGACGACCCGGGAGCCCGGCGCGATACTCCTCAGCCGCCGGGCAGCTCTCGCCACCGGTCCAGGCGTGGCGCAGCACGTAGCGTCCCTGGAAGTTCTCGCGATCCGAGGTCTCCTGGAAGACGAGATCCTCGGGGAAGTGCGCGCCGTCGTAGCGGACGTGGAGGCGCGTGACGAAGACGTCCTGAGCCCCCCCGCCCGGCATCGGCGCCCGAATGCCCTGCCCCTCGTCAAGCCAGAAGACGCCGAGCTGCTGAAGCTCGTCCCGCGAAAGCGGATCGGCGACGCAAGGATCGCACCAACCCATGTCCCAGGCGTATTCGAGGAAAACCGAGCGCATGTCCTCGCGCCGCACCTGCTCGGTGAACATTGCCTTGTAGAAGTCGCCGAACTCCTCCTTCACAAAGGCCGGAATGTCCATCCCCGTCGGGAGCTTGACGGTGCGGTAGTTCGTTGTCTCGACGCGGCCCTTCTGCGTGAGGGCGTACACGAACATTTCCTGCGGTCCGTCGGCGTTCACCGTGCCGAGCCGGATGGGGAGCATGAACTTGGGCGTCTCGTAGGCCACCTGCAGCGGGCGGAGATAGGAGAAGCCGAGCTTCGTCTGCTCCTCGAGATTGACCTTCGCCACGAAGAACCGCATGCCCTGGCGGATGTAGCTCCTGAGCACTTTCGATGCGCCGTCGGGAATGCGGTAGCCGTTCGTCTTGAGCCAGGTCTCGAGCCCGTCGCTCTGCTTCGCCGAGAGGATCACGATGTCGTACTCGCCCACCGTGTACTCCGCCTCGACGGTGACGCCAAGGCTCCGATTGTCCCGCGCAGCGTCCATGGCTCCCGTGGGTGCTGCGCTCTTGAACGCGAGCTCTTCCCGGACCATCCTCTGGCAGGGGTTCTCGTCGTAGTACTCGACCAGGCGCGGCGACGAGTAGGCATCGAGATGATCGATGAGCGCCTTGTCGGCCACGTGAATCTGCTCGCGTTCAATGAAGGTCGGCACCGGAACGACGATGGCGAACTCCTTGGGGTCGCCCTTGAAGTCGCTCGCCATGGTCAGCACGGTCTTGTCGTCGTGCCGGACGAGCACCACCTGCGATGCCTTGTTGAACAGCGTCGTGTCTGCTTTCGCCACGTAGAAGCCGCAGAAAGCATCAGCGGCGCGGGCGGGCAGCAGGCTAAACAGGAAGAGGCTTGCGATGACCAAACTCTTTTTCATTGCTTGCTCCATCATTGAGGGGCCGGGGAGAAAAGCCGGTTCGATTCCAGTGATAGCGACCGCCGGGAAGGATCCGGTCGATCAGGGGAACGCCGAGCGCGAAGAGCGCCAGCGACCAGAGAAGTCCGTTCGTCCGGAACAGCCCGAACTGGACGAAGCCCGCGCCGAGAGCGACAAGAATCGCGAACAGGATGCGCCCGGGGCGCGAGTCGGGCGTGGTCTTGGGATCGGAGATCATGAAGAACGCGAAGAGAAGGAACGCCCCGTTCTGCAGCTGGTGGACGGGGATCCAGATCGGATCGCCCAGCCAGAGCGCCCGCGCAGCGAGTATCGCCACGTAAGCCGAGACGAAGGCGTAGGTGACATCGCTCCGCGCGGCCCGGCGGATGACCAGTCCGCCAATGCAGGCCATCAGGAACGCGAAGAACGCGGCGCTCCCCCATTGGCCGGGCGAGACCCAGGCTTCTCCGGTGAGGCCGATGGCGACGACGAGACCGAAGTTCGTCGGGTTGAAGATGTGCTTGCCGTGCCAGCGGAAGATGAACTTGCTGGCGACTGCCGCTGCGGCGGCGGCCAGGGCGATCTCCGGCGAATTCGTGCGAAGCAACAGACAGAGGCTCAGCCCCGAGATGAACGCGCTCTTCGGATCGAAGCGCGGCAGCCCACTGATGCGGCTGCAGAGCGCCTGCGTGGAAAGCGCGGTGGCGAGGATGAGCGTTGCCCTGGCCGCATCCATGTCGAAGTCGAGAAACAGAAGGCCGTAGGCAAGCAGAAGCGACAGCGTCGCGATCTGGTAGTGGCGCGGATCCTGGATCGCCCGCGTCGCCGTTCTCATGTTCCATCTCGATGCCTGCATCTGCCCTCCTTCGCCCGCGCGACGCGCGAACGATGCTCTCCTCAAGACCTGGACCTGGGGCTTAGACCCGCGGGCCGGAGATCGGTTCCCGCCCGCCGGCATTTTTTCCGAGCTTGCAGGGATCGGTTAGAAGGCCGCGTAACCTGTTGATATTCCTGGCCGTTCAGGGGGGCCTCGAAAGGGGCGACGCACAGCGCAAGCGGGAAAAGCGCTGTGCATGGAGCGCGCCAGGTGATAAGGGGAGGCGGTGATGAAGCCGCGTTCCGGTGCCCCGCCGAAGAGCCTTACAGTTGCCGTTTGGTTGTGCGCGCTGACCTTTCTCTTCTTCCTGCGCGTGCTGGGGCAGTTTCTCGTCGCCTTTTTCCACGTCTCATGGCTGCCGCCGATGGAGGCGTGGATGTCCGGACTTCTGCCCTACCCCTGGCTTCTCGCCAGCCAGGTGCTGATCCTTCTGCTGCAGGCGAAGATCTGCACCGACTTCCTCCGCGGGAGCGGATACTTCACGGGGGATCGTCGGCGCGGAGCAGCGCTGGTGCAGTGGTTCGCCGTCTTCTATGCGACCTCGATGGCCGTGCGCTACGTCCTGACGATGAGCCTGCATCCGGAACGGCGATGGTTCGGCGGGACCATCCCGATCTGGTTTCACTTCGTCCTGGCGGCTTACCTCCTGACGTTCAGCCGGTACCACACCGGCCGGTGGTGGCCCTGGTCAAAGCCTGACCGGGAGGCCGGGTGACCGAACCCGATGTCACGCTGACGGACTACGGCCTGGCCCTGGAGTGCGCCGCGCTGGCCTGGCTGCTCTGGCGACGGGAAAGCGGCGCGAACGGTCTCCGTGTCCCCTGGGTGATCTTCTTCGCGTCGATCAGCGTGACATCGTTCCTGGGGGGAACGTTCCACGGATACTTCCTGGACCCGTCTTCCCTGGGGGACGCCGTTCTCTGGCCCGCCACGCTTCTCGGCGTGGGGGTCACCGCGCTTTCCGCCTGGATCATCGGCGCGCGGCTGCAATTTTCACCCGGAGCGGCGCGGCGGATCGAGCTGGCCGCCCTCGCCGGATTTCTGGCTTACGCCGCGACGGTGCTTTTCGTGAGCACGAGCTTCCGCGTGGCCGTGGTGAACTACCTGCCCGCGGCGCTTTTCCTGCTGGCCGTGTACGCGATTCGTGCAAGGCGGCAGGCCGGGCCATCGACCCTCTGGGGATTGTGCGGTTTGGCGCTCACACTCGCGGCCGCCGCGCTGCAGCAGGCCGGGATCGGGCTGCACCCTTCCTATTTCAATCACAACGCGCTTTATCATCTGCTTCAGGCCGTCGGGCTCTTCCTGATCTTCCTGAGCGCCCGGATTCTTATCAACCTCGAGGCGGCAGGCGGCGACGCAAGGGAACGGATGTAACGCCGGCCGGCTTCTGGCAAGATGGCGTCGGGCAGGGAGTGACCGGTTCCAGGGGGGATCTATGCTGACGAGAAGAGAGTTCCTCGAGCGGAGCGCGCGGGCCTCGGCGCTGGCGCTGCTTGCGCCCTACGGCTGCAACCGGGGAACGTGGGCCGGCAAGGGGACGGTCGTCAACGACGTTCACTCACAGCTGAACCCGACGCGGGTCAGCCGCATCGAACGCCCGGCTTCGCTGGGGGAAATGGCTGACGCGCTCAGCCGCGCGGCGCGCATCGGCCGCCCCGTCAGCATCGCCGGGGGCAGGCACTCGATGGGCGGGCAGCAGTTCGGCGCGGACAGTGTGCTCATCGACATGAACCGGTTCAACCGTGTGCGCGCCTTCGACAACGACGAGGGCCTGGTGGAGGCCGAAGCGGGAATCCAGTGGCCCCAGCTCATCGACTGGCTGCTGGCGCGGCAAACCGAGAGCGAGGCGCCCTGGGGAATCCGGCAGAAGCAGACGGGCGCCGACCGGCTCAGCCTGGGCGGCGCGCTCGCGTCGAACATCCACAGTCGCGGCCTCAGAATGAAACCCATCATCGACGACGTCGAGTCGTTCACAACCATGGGGCCCGGCGGCGAGATCCGGAATTGCAGCCGATCGGAGAACGCCGAGCTGTTCAAGCTCGCGATCGGCGGCTACGGACTGTTCGGAATTATCGTCACGGTGACGCTCAGGCTCTCGCCGCGCCGCCAGGTGAAACGCGTCGTGGAGCTCATCGAGCTCGAATCCCTCATGCCGGCTCTCGATAAGCGCAAGGAGGAAGGCTTCGAGTTCGGCGACTTTCAGTTCTCGACCGATGACGGCTCCGATGATTTTCTCGAGAAGGGCGTTTTCTCCTGCTACCTCCCGCTCGATACGCCCGTGGACATCCCGGAGAAGCAGAAGTCGCTCTCGGAAGCCGACTGGCGCGAGCTTCTCTATCTCGCCCATGCCGACAAGAAGGCTGCCTTCGACGCCTACGCGAAGTACTACACAGGCACCTCGGGGCAGATCTACTGGTCCGACACCCATCAGCTCAGCACCTACATCGATGACTACCACCTGGAGCTCGATCGCCGTCTCGGCGCCCGCACGCCTGGCACCGAGATGATCACGGAGATCTACGTGCCCCGCGACGCCCTCGTGCCGTTCCTGCGGCGGGTAAGGAAAGACTTCCGCAAGAACGACGTCAGCTTGATCTACGGCACCATCCGTCTCATCGAGCGAGACGACGAGAGCTTCCTCGCCTGGGCGAAGCAGCCCTATGCCTGCACGATCTTCAACCTTCACGTGGATCATGGCGCCAAGGGGATCGAGAAGGCCAAGGCCGACTTTCGCCGCCTGATCGACCGCGCCATCGGCTTCGACGGCAGCTACTTCCTGACCTACCACCGCTGGGCGACGCGCCAGCAGGTCACGGCCACCTACCCGCAGTTCGGGGGATTCCTGAAGCTGAAACGGGCGCACGACCCCCAGGAGCGCTTCCAGAGCGACTGGTACCGCCACTATCAGCGCATGTTCGCGGCGCGCGTCTGACCGCACAGGAGCGTGATCCTGCCAGGGAGCCGCGGAAAGATCGCGGGCACGATCTTTTTTTCGACTAATTGACCCCGGCGGCGGGTCTGTGGTTCGGTTGGGCCGCGGAGGCCCTGAATCTCGCAATCCTGACACCAACGCGCCGCCCGGCGTGGCCAGCATATTCCTTGAGGGAACTACAGGGGGAAACTGAATGAACGCGAAGCTCGCAGTCCGCTCGATCGCCATCACCATCATGATTCTCTTCACGCTGTCGCTGACGCTCGAGCCGGCGAACGGCATGGCCCGCCGGCGGGCCAGGGACAAGAATCCTGACAAGATCACGGTCGAGGGAACGCATGAGGGCCCCGGCGGGCGCATTTTCAGGACACGGACCGAGGGAGAGCGAACCGAAGGAGGATTCCTCCGGCAGCGAACGCTGACCGGCCCCGATGGGCAGACGGCCACGGGGGAGACGCGCGGGTGGTGGGATCCCGAGACGAAGACCTGGCGCAGCATCCGATCGGTGACCGGCCCCGACGGGCAGGTCAGGACGGGAACAAGCGAATCCGAGCGACTCGAGGATGGATCCGGGCGCAGGATCACCACGACGGGGGCTGGAGGCGAGACCGTGGAGCGGGAAGTGAGATGGAGCTACGACGAGGAAACCGGGACCTGGAAGCGCGAGGTCACCGCGACAGGCGCGGACGGGGAGAGCCACACGGGCACAAGCGAGTTCAACGCGACGACCGGCGGGGGAAGCGGAGAGTGACCCGATGAATGGCACGACGCTTCGCACGGAAACCGACGCCGGAGTCTCGTCGATCATCCTGAGCCGCGCG
>JAUYMQ010000317.1 GCA_030698575.1 Deltaproteobacteria bacterium | reverse complement strand
ACTTCCGTTTCGTCCGGCCGGGGCGCACTTTACGCTTCCGGCCAGGTCCGTCAAAGAGGTAGGAGCAGGCAGTGGGCAGCGTTGGGGGGGGTGAGAGGTTGGCAATCCCATATTAATGAGGTGCCAATAAACCACCGCCTCCTCCTGGGTCAGATTGACTGCAATTCTCTTGCCAGTGGAAAGGCAGCCTCTCAGCTTGTATGTAACCTATTGAAATATAGACGTTATTAGTCTTCCGAGCGAGTGTCCCGGAACACGCGGGATCGGGACATCTGGGAAAGAAATCTCCCATTGTGGGAAAAATTTTTCCCACTCCCCGGGAAGGGCTCGGATCCCGGGGCCTGGCGCTGCCTCTGTTCCAGGCCCCTTTTGGCGGCGGTGAACAAGGCTCATCCTCCGGGGGACACGCGGCCGGTCGCAGGCGGGCGCGGCGCAGCGATCCGAGCTCACGACTCCGGCGGGCACACGCCGTGGCGCGCGGGAACTCGCGTGCACAGCCGGCGCGACACGGTGCGGTTCGTCTTGACGGTCCCCACGGCGATGGCTAGCCTCCAGAAGACCAAGGTTCCCGATCCGTGCGATGAAAGCGAGCTGAATGGAAAAGTATCTTTATCTCGAAACCTTCGGCTGCCAGATGAACGAGCACGACTCGGAGAAGATCGCCGCGCTCCTCTCCCGCAACGACTACCGCGTCACGCAGAATCCCCGGCAAGCCGACGTCATCCTGGTGAACACCTGTGCGATCCGTGAGAAGGCGGAGCAGAAGTACCTCTCGTTGCTGGGACGCTATCGCGAGCTGAAGGAAACAAAGCCCGAACTCCTGATCGGCGTGGGGGGCTGCGCGGCCCAGCAGAACGGCGAGGCGCTCCTCCGGCAGATGCCGCAGGTGGATCTGGTTTTCGGCACGCACAGCATGCTGAAGCTGCCCTCACTCCTCGACGAAGCCGCCACGCGCCGCGGGGTGGTCAGCCTGGACTTCACGACCGATCTCGCCGACCGCTTCGACTCAACCCTCATCCCGCTTTCACGCCATCCCACCCGGGCATACGTCACGGTCATGGAGGGGTGCGATCTCTTCTGCACCTTCTGCGTCGTTCCCCTTACGCGCGGGCGCGAGATCTCGCGACCGCCGGAGCAGATCCTCGACGAAGCGCGCGCTCTCGCGGAGAGGGGCGTGAAGGAGATCACGCTCCTCGGGCAGACGGTCAACGCCTACGGCCGCCGGCGGGGCGAGATGCCCTTCCACGAGCTGCTTGCCGCCCTCGACGAGGTTCCGGGCATAGCCCGCATTCGCTTCACATCCAGCCACCCCCGCTACGTCACCGACGGCCTCATCGAGGCCTACCGCCGCCTGAAGCACCTCTGCCCTCATCTTCACCTTCCTGTCCAGTCGGGCTCCGATCGCGTGCTCGAGCGCATGCACCGCCGCTACAGCCGGGAGGAGTACGCCGCGATCGTGGCGCGCGTTCGCGAGGCGCGGCCCGATATCGCAATCACGACGGATCTTCTCGTGGGCTTCCCGGGCGAATCCGAGGAGGATTTCGAGGCGACGCTGGCGCTCATGCGGGAGGTGCGTTTTTCAGATGCCTACACCTTCGCCTATTCCGAGCGAGGCGGCACGCGCGCGGCCGAATTCGCCGACCAGCTTCCGGAAAAAATTCGCAAGGAGAGACTGGCGCGCCTGCTCGCGCTGCAGAAGGCCATCGGCTTCGAGGAGAACCGCTCCCGGGTGGGGTGTGTCGAGGACGTGCTTGTCGAGGGGCGGAGCAAGACCCGTCCGGAAAAACTCGCGGGGAGAACGGGACAGAACAAGATCGTCACCTTCGCCGGAGATCCGGCGCTGGCCGGAACGCTCGCACCGGTTCGAATCCTGCAGGCGTTTCCCAACTCGCTCGGAGGCGAGGCTGTCTGACCTCCGTGCTGCGTGGGAGGGATCATGCCAATCGAGATGAAAGTAGCCGGGCTCGTCGTGGGCGGGATGGGCAACGTGCCCCTCCTGGTGCTGAAGGACGAGGCGGAGCGCTATTGCGTCCCGATTGTCATCGGGCTGCCGGAGGCCCGCGCGATCATCGCCGAACTCCAGCAGGAGAACTTTCCCCGGCCCATGACCCACGATCTGCTGAAGAGCATCATCGAGGCCCTGGGCTGCCGGGTCGACCGGGTGGTCGTCACCGACCTTAAGGAAGACACCTTTTTCGCCACGCTCCACGTTCGCGCCGGCGAGGAGACCCACCTGCTCGACTCCCGCCCCAGCGACGCCATCGCCCTGGCGCTCCGCGCCAAGGCCCCGATTTTCGTGGAGGAACGGGTCATCGAGAAGCTGGGCACCCAGGAGGGGCGGGGCTTGCCGGTCTTCACGGACGATGAGAAGGACAAGTGGGCGGAAATCCTGGAGAACCTCGATCCCGAAGATTTCGGAAAGTATAAGATGTGATTGGCCGATAAGATTCGTCGGGGCTCCCCGGCGCCCCCGCCTTGCGGGGGTTTTTTTTGACCTGGGCCTGCCGTGGCGAGCCTCCCCAGGGTCGGCAACAGAACGGAACTCTTCAGAGGATCGGGGGGCTGCATGAGCAGGGGCCGAGTTCTAGCGGTCGACGACGAGCACTTCTTCCGGGTCCTCTACGAGGATCTCCTCGGCGCCGAGGGATACACCGTCACAACGGCGGAGGATGGCGCGAAAGCGCTTGCTGAACTCGAGCGGGCGCCCTACGACGTGGTCATTCTCGACGTGATCATGCCGGGCGAGAACGGCGTCCGGGTGGGCGAGCGCATCAAGGAGAAGTGGCCCGCCATCGAAGTTCTTTTCGTCACGAGCCTTCGTGACGTCAAGGTTGCCACCAGCGCGATGCAGCGCGGCGCCTCCGACTTCCTGACCAAACCCATCAATCCTGACGAACTGCTTGCCGTGGTGATGCGCCTGTTCGAGCGCCAGGCCGTCGTACAGGAGCATACGCGGCTGCTCGACGAGAACATCTTCTTCCTCGACTCCCTCGGCGTCTATCAGCGCGGACTCAGGATTCTCGAGAAGCTCGATCCCGACGATACTTGCGAAGCGATCCTCGAGCGCCTCATGGCCGAGACCTCGGCGCAGGGAGGTGTGCTCTGGCTCCCGGCAGGTGAGAGCGAAGATCGCTTCCTGCTGCGCTCGGTGCGCGGCCTGGTGGTCACCGATCAGGAGCCCCGGGAGATTTCCTGGACCCGGCACGCCTGCGCCGCGAGCCTGAAGACGGGCAAACCCTTTCATGCGGACGAGCGGGAGGAGGGCCCTGCCGCGGCGGGCGG
>JAUYMQ010000315.1 GCA_030698575.1 Deltaproteobacteria bacterium | reverse complement strand
GCTCATCCGCCCCTCTTCGTCATACGTATAGGCGTAGTCCCCGGCCCCGGTGAGATTCCCCGCGGCGTCGTAGCTCATCGAAAGCCCGATGGCGTCGGAGACGGCGTGCGGGTGCGCGGGAATGGTGTAGAGCTGGGGCTGACCTTCCTTCGAGAGGAGATTGCCCGCGGGGCTGTAGGCGTAGGTGTCGCTCGTGGAAGGACCCGTGGCCGAGGTCAGGCGGTCGAGCGCGTCGGTCACCGCGGCGATGTTGCCGCTCGGGTCGTAGCTGTACGAAAGATCCTGCACCAAGCCACCGTTGGATTGGACCCCGGAGAGTCGGCCGTTGGGGTGGAAGGAGAAGTCCAGCGTGTCGCCGTTGCCGAGTGCTGCGTGCGCGAGGCCGCCGAACACATCGTAGCGGAGATCGGTCGCGTAGCGGTCCTGCCCCTCGACCTTCTTGAGATACCCGTCGAGGTAGGTCCGCGTGACCACCTCGCCCGCTGGAAAGCGTTCTCAGTGGCTGGTTGGCTTCGCTTCATCCTGCGCGGGAGGAACGTAGCGCACCGCCGAGAGCCACAGGCTCAAGACCGTCTTCCCCTCCGCGTCTTCCTCCCGCGCAATCGCGTTCACCTCGGGGGCATAATAGAGGGTGCGCGTCACCTTCCCCTGCTTCTCGAAGGTGATGGGAAACGCTGCCAGGTTTTCGGGCTGGAGCACCACGCCCGCCTTCACCGTGGCCTGCTCTCCCGCCGGCATCGTCCAGGTCTTGCCGGGTCGCAGGGGAAATTGCAGGTCCTTCAGCGGGTACGCTACCTCGAACCAGCGGTAGCCCGTTTCCCCCGAGGGATCGACCGGCTCCGAGGCGATGACCTCGGGCCGGCTGCCCCCTTCCACGAGCCGGAGCATGTAATCGGGCGCATGCCGGCGACCGTCCTTGGGGAAGGGCCCCTTGAAGTACGCCCACGTCTCGCCGCGCACGGGAAGTGGAGTCGACACCTCCTCAGGCAAAGGTTCAGGAAGAAGCGCGTCGTCCACCGCGGATTCTCCGTAAAACCACAGGCTCACACTCCCCGCGTACGGGTCCGTTTCTTCCGAGACCTCTAATCGGAAGAATCGCTTGCTCGGAGGGCAGGCCCAGCCGGCCACGCCGCGCGTCTCGAGCCCCACAGCGCGGGTGCCGAACTTGTTCCACCGGACAATTTTTTCGTGCATTTCGACCGCATGGTGGCTTTGCGTTCGAAAGAAGAAAGCGCCCTTCGGTTCGGTGAAGTTCCACTCGTGGGCCAACCGCATGAGGGTGTCATAGGGGGTCCAGGCCCCTCGGTACTTCTTGCGAATGTCTCTGAGCGCCATACCTGTTTCGGCCGGAAAAGAATCGAAAGCGTGGTAATCCCTGGGGTCCATCACCTCTTCGAGCGGGAATGACCTCAGAGTAATTCGGGCCGGCTCTTCAAACGCCTCTTTGAAGGCGTCAACCAGGGCAATGCGGAAATTTCGCTCATCCTTCCACCAGAGGGGTTCCACGCTCAAGCCGGATTTGAAGAGTAAAGAACTGGTGTCCGCCCGCATCTTGAAGCGGGGAAGACGCAACATCATCCAGACGGCAACCGGAATAGGAGGCAACGGCTGGTCGTAGTACTGCTGTCCTGGATATCCGGTTGCCGCTTGCCACGTCGAAGGGCGCCGTTCGAGGGCCCGCACGGCGGCCAGCGCGGCCTTACGATAGGCTTTCTTAGCGGTGGGGAACCCCCAACCATTTACTCGCACTTCCTCGTGGGCCAGGATCTTGGCGGGCTCATGCACGCTGTAAGTGTTGATATCGTAGTGGGCCTGCCACGTGAAGGGGTTCACAGGGCCCGCACCCATCCTAGCCGGAATGATGCTAACCTCCACCCCGAGCGTCTCGACTCCTCGCCGATAGATTTCACTGTCCTCTCCGCGGTCAATGAAGCTGTACCAGGCATCCCCCATGGCTTCGAACTGGATCCCGGCGTCTTCCAGCTTCTTTCGCCCCTCGCCGGTGTAGATACTGACGCAGGTGACACCCAGCTCCTGGTGCAGGACCTCGCAAAGTGCGGTTACGTGCTCGTCCTCCTTATCGAAGAGGAGCATCGCTCGCTTCCCCTTCAAGACATCCGCGGCCGACGGCTGTGGCGGGAAGCCCGCGCCTGGCGTGCTGCAGGACAGAAGCAACAGGGCCAAGGCAAGGGACAGCCCGCAGACAACCCTTCCAGAGGACATCTTAGGGGCTTGTCCGGATTTCACCGATCTCATACAACCGGCCACCTTCTCCACGTCTAATGAGCACGTCAAGGCTTTTGCCTGTCGCAGGGAAATCTCTTGCTGGAGGCGTTTTCGGCCAATGGGGGAAAGGCGCGCCCTCGGCGGGGCCATGAATCCAAATCTGACCCTTACTCTCGTTGAAATCCACCGTGACCGTGAACCGTTCTATATCGGGGCGGCCGAACAGCAGCGCACGGAAAAAGCCCCACAACGGGAACAGCCGTTCAGGCGGATTCAAGCCTTCGAAGGTAATTTCAAATACCCCCTTGCTCACCTCTTCTGCGCCGGTGGCTTGAAACGTCCGCGCCCCCCGGACAGGGTCTTCGGGATCAACATCCCGGACCCGGATCCGACCCCTGTTCCCCAGGTTCGTGAAACCGCCCCCTCCGCCCGTGGTCTCGACGCGCTCGGGATTCTCCGCCGGATTGGTTCTGCTGACCAGGCCCCGATCTTTGAAGAACGCGCTGCTGGCTCCTTCGCTGGCCGTATTGACCGGGATGCGCGAGTTCAAAATCTTGTCGGCAAAGCTTGTGATCTGGAAGAACCTCGCGAACAAGAGATCACCGGTGGATAGCTCGCTGGGAAAGAGCCCGAACCCTGTTAGAAGTTGTCTCGCTCCGAACTCGAGCGCGGCGCCTGAAAAACGGAGCGTGGCGCTCACAATCGGGGAGAGCGAAAGAAGCGCGTTTGCAGCAAAACTAAAGAGAGCCAGGAACAAGCCGAAAAACTGCCCCGTCGGGTCGAGGAAGTTGACCGGATTGTTGCGGGCGTAAGTGTAGCGGTTGAGGGACTGGGGATCAAAAGGATTGCCCAGGTCGTCCGGCTGGAGGAAGCGGCCGATGGCCGGCGCGTAGTAGCGGGCTCCCAGATAATAGAGCCCCGTCTCCGCGTCCAGAGCCCCGCCGACGTACTCATAGCGAATTTCCCCCGTCCCCGTCTCGCTCGCCGTGTCGCCGAAGGGCGTGTACGCCTGACGGCGGGTCTCCTGCCCCGCCCCGTCGCGCAGAAGGCGCGTGCTCCCGAGATGATCTGGGTGGATGTACTCCCCGAGCGCCGCAAAGGCCTCGCGCGAGAGCTGCACCTGGAGGGCCAGCCAAACGAACAGCGCGAGATACAGCCGCGCCGCCCGGTCGAGCGCCCCCCGCCGACGCCTTCGCACGATGGCTGCGGATAGGAAGA
>JAUYMQ010000307.1 GCA_030698575.1 Deltaproteobacteria bacterium | reverse complement strand
ACCCGGGCCCGAGCCCCGACAGCGGCGGCTTCAGGCCGGAGGGCGAGAGGCGGGGCATGCCCACGATCAGGTCCCAGGTATCGTCCGCGTGCACCCGGATCACCTCAGCGGCCGCCGGCCCGATCTGATGCCAGCGGTTGTAACCGCCGCCCTCGATGCCCGTGCCGAGGTAGATAGCGACCTTGAAAACGCACATGTGTGCGACGCCCTCGTTCAGGTAGCCCCGGTACGCACCCGCCGACAGGACGCGCGTCCAGCGGTAGGGCGGCTCCCCCCGGGCCTTCGTCTTGTAGAGCTGAAAGCCGCAGGTCGGGTTGAGGGTCGCCGCGTAAAGGTGATCCTCGAAAACCACAAGGTCCGCTACGGCCTTGTTCGTGTCGTCGCCGAATCCGGGGAGGCACACCTCGCGCCAGCGGCCGCCGGCGGGATCGTCCGACTCCAGGATCACGGGCACGTCGGTCTCGTTCGGCGTTTTTCCCATGGCGCCCACGGGTGTGACGTAGATCCGGCCGCGCCATTCCAGCATCGAGCGCGCAGAGACCATGCGCGGATCGCCGAGCCCCGGCTCTCCGACAACCTCCCAGTTCACGCCGTCGACCGACCGCATCAGATTCATTCCCGATCCGGAGATGCCGGCCACGTAAAGGGCCGGTTCGGGATCGCTGCGTCCCTGATAGACGAGCATTCCCCTGTAACCCAGATCGCGGGGGAACGGTTGCCCGTCTCGCTCGCCGAGCGGGGACTTGAAAACGCGCGCCCATTCATCAGAGCGGGGATCGTATCGCCAGATCTCCGCGCACATCTCGTCCATGGGCATGGGCTCCGGAAACTGCACGGGCCAGCACTCCATCTCCGGCGGAGGCGCGACCTTTCCCCGGCGCTGGATGAGCCAGAGGCTGTTCCGGGACGTGCCCACGTAGAGGCAATCCTTGAACCAGGCCATGGAGTGCGCGTAGTTGTTCTGGGGATCTCCGAATCCGCGCACACCGACCGGCCGGAAATTTCCGAGCTCGAGGCCCAGGTGCCCGGGCTCCTCCACGAGCGGTGAATGGGTCATCCCGGCGACGTTCATGGGCGACCCTCCTCGCGTGGTGCCGCGCCTCTGGCTGACCCCTCCACCTCTTCGAGGAAGGGGCGGAGATCCTCGATGACGTAGTCGGGGCGGACGGCCGGAAAGAAGTGCCCGACGCCCGGGTGAATGATCGTGCGGTGATCGGGCAGGCACTTCTCGAGGGCCTTGCATGTGTCGAGTGAGCGCGATCTCTCGCCGAAGGAAAGCAGGACCGGCTGCGCGACCGTCGTAAGGGCGCTCGCGTTCAGCGTGGTGCACGCCCCCACCTCCTTCGCCATGCGCGTCTCATCCCGCAGCCTTTCCCAGCGGCGGGCCATGCGGCTGCCGGGCTTCCAGCTTCCGAATCCCGGTACGCCGGTCGTCGCGCCGTTCTTCTTTCCTGTCTGTCCGGCGATCTCCTCGAGAAGCGAGTAGAGGATCTTGGGGGTTTCCTCGCTCACCTCGACGCCCCTGGATCTCAGCGCCTCCCGCCGCTCGCGCCAGAAGGCGCTCTCGTGCGTGGGTGGAAGCGGCTGGAGCTGGGGCAACCGGACGTCGAAGAGCGCGAGGCTCCGGACGCGTTCGGGGTCACTCAGCGCCAGCTGAAGCGCCACGGCGCCGCCGAAGCTGTGGCCGCCGATGTGCGCGCTGCCGATGCCGAGGTGGTCCATCAGGGCGCGCAGCTCCTGCGCGAGATCCTCCGGGGTATATCCCGAGTCCGGCATGCCGCTGAAGCCGTGCCCGCGCATGTCGTAGACCGTCACCCGCCACCGGGCGCTGAGCTTCGGGACGACCCGCAGATACCAGAAGGAGAGATCGGCGGCGAGCCCGTGCACCAGGAACAGATCGGGCCCTTCGCCCGACCGGACGTAGTGAACCGGAACTCCCTGGAGCACTGCTTTGGCCATGAATCTCGCCCGTCAGTTGTCGTTCATGATGCGTCGTATCCCTAGTGTCGTATCCGGGGTGTCGTATCCCGGTCGTCCTGTCTAATCCAGATACCCGAGCTGCTGAAGCCGCTTGAGCACCGTGGCTTCATCCTCAGCGCTCATGGTCTCGTCCGGCCCTTCTGATTGCCGTTCGCTGTTCGCCGCCGCCTGCTCGAAGCGAACCGGCTCCGCCTCCAGCTGGTCCTTTTCGAAAGCCTCCCGAACGAGCTCGCCCTCGAGCCCCTCGGGAATCGGGAGCCCCAGGCTGTAGAGCATCGTGGGCGTCATGTCGGAAATTCCACGGGGCGGTAGCGACAGTCCGCGACGCAGACCGGGCCCCACCGCGACGAGAACCCCCGCGTGCCGGTGCATCCCGCTGATCTGATGGCGGGGCTTGACGATCTCATCGGAGTTCAACACTGCCGGATGTCCGCCGTCGCGGAGGAAGAGAGTGATGTCCGGGGCTTCCTCCATCGCGGGTCCCGCGAAGGCCTCCTCACGGGTGAGAACCCGGGTGATGACCGGCTTGCCGTCCCGCGGGTCGACGTAGCCCAGGAGATCAGCGATGAGCTTCTCCCGGAAGGCGGGATAATCAGCCTCGGTCACGCCGCCCCACCCGCGCTCGGCGCGGCGGATGTAGATGCCGTTGGCGCTCGACGAGCGCAGGTAGGCGGTCGTCGCGGGCCAGTCGATCGATTTGTAGAAATCGAAGATGTAGGGGGCGGTGAGCTGGTCGTCCGGCACCGTCGGCCCTTGATCCTTCCACCGGAGGTATCCCAGGCGGGAGAGAAGAGCGTTCGGGAAGAAGATCTCGGTGCTCGAGCCTGCCCCGTGATCGGAAGCGATGAACACGCGGGTGTCCGGTCCGGCGATCTCCACGAGTTCGGCCAGCTGCGCATCGAGCTTGACGAAGTAGTCGATTGCGAGTTCCCGGATCCGCCGCTCCCAGTCGCCGGAAAGGGTGTCCTTAAGAGCCGGATCGAGGAAGC
>JAUYMQ010000286.1 GCA_030698575.1 Deltaproteobacteria bacterium | reverse complement strand
CGCGCGTGGCGTCGGTGCCGCGCAGGCTGTCGTAGCACGAAAGCGTCTCGCCCGTGTTGCCGGAATAACTGGAGACGATGACGAAGGAGTCTCTGGCCAGGTAGGCGGGGACGGTGTAGTCGCGGCAGCTGACGATGGGCGCACGCAGGCGTTCGCCGAAGAGCGAGCGCAGCATATCGCCACCGATGGCCGAGCCACCCATGCCGCACACCACGATAGCGCGGTAGTCACCCTTCTTCACGCGCGGCGCGAACTCGGCGCCGATCTTCCACGCCTCGCGCATCTGGGCCGGGAATCCCGCGACCTTTCCCAGCATGTCATCGACGTCGTGTTCGGCCCTGAGGGCTTCCAGATTCTGCGTCACTTCGTTGACCCTCCGTTGTCGTGCGAATTGCGGACGTGGCGCGCGATGAATTCCTCGATCTCCGCGTCGATTTCGGCCGTGGTGCCGAGTCGCATCACCCGCCGGACGAGCGCTCGGCACTGGTCGAAGGTGACCGAGCGGATCGTACGCTTTACCTCGGGAATCATGTTGGGGCTCAGACTGATCTCGTCCACCTGCATCCCGATCAGGAGCAGCACCGATGCCGGGTCGCCGCCCATCTCGCCGCACACCGACACATGGATACCGCGCTTGTGTCCGGCCGTGATCGTCTGCCGGAGAAAGCGGATGATGGCGGGGTGGTGGTTCTGGTAGAGGTGCGCGATGCGGGCATTCCCGCGGTCCACCGCCATCGTGTACTGCACCAGGTCGTTGGTGCCGATGGAGAAGAAGGAGACGTGCTTGGCCAGCGTGTCGGCCACGGCGACCGCGGCCGGCGTTTCGACCATGATCCCCAGCTCGACATTCTCGTCGAATTTGAAGCGGTCGCGGGCCAGTTCGCGCCTGACCTCGGCGCATATCTCCTTGGCCTGAAGGACTTCCTCGAGCCGGGAGATCATCGGAAACATGATGCGGATGCGCCCGTGCACGCTGGCCCGGTAGATGGCACGAAGCTGCGTCTTGAAGATGTCCTTGCGGGTGAGACAGAACCGGATCCCGCGCCAGCCCATGAACGGGTTCAGCTCGGGCGAGCGGTGCAGGTAGCTCGCAATCTTGTCGCCGCCGATGTCGAGGGTGCGGATCACGACGGGGCGATCGCCCATGCGTTCAGCCACGGCGCGATACATCTGGTACTGGTCTTCCTCCGACGGCAGATACTGCCGCGAGATGAAGAAATACTCGGTGCGGAACAGCCCAACCCCCTGCGCCCCGTAGTCGAGCGCGTGCTCCACCTCTTCGGGAAGGTCCAGATTGGCGACGAGGCCGTAGCGCTTGTCGTCCAGGGTTACGGCGGGGAACCCGGTGAGCGTGAGGAGCTGCTCTTCGAGCTCTTTGAAGCGAGCTATCTCCTCCTCGTACTCCTCTATCGTCGACTGCGTAGGGTTGACAACAACGGTGCCCGTGTTGCCGTCGACGATCACTGTGTCGCCGTTCTCGACGAGCTCGAAGAGGTTTTCCAGCCCCACCACCGCCGGGACACCCTGCGAGCGAGCGAGTATGGCGGTGTGCGAGGTGCGGCCGCCGAGGTCGGTTGCAAACGCGAGCGTCAAACTACGGTCGAACTGGGCGGTGTCGCTGGGCGAGAGGTCGTGGGCCACAATGCTGGCCGGCTCACGCGGTTTCTGCACCGAGCTGCGCTTCTTGCCCAGAAGGTTACGGATCACGCGGCGCTCGACGTCCTTGATGTCGATGTAGCGGTCCTTGAGGTACTCGTCCTCCATTTCGGCGAACATGGCCGTGATTCGGGTAATCACCGTGTCGAATGCGGCGGCCGCGTTGAGCCGCTGTTCGCGGATCACGGCGATGGTGCCGTCGGTGATTACTTCGTCGTCGAGAATAAGGAGGTGAGCGTCGAAGATGCGTGCATGGTCCTCGCCAAGCTGCTCCTCCATGTGCGTCTTGATCTCGTCGATCTCTTTGCGTGTATCGATGAGCGTTTGTTCGAATACATCCACTTCCGCCTCGATGCGCTCTTCGTCGATAACGGTGCGGGGAACGTGGAAGAACTCCGAATCCTTGAGGAATCCGCGACCGATGACGATGCCGGGCGCGGCGGAGATACCGCGGCGGCGCACTTCCTCGCGCCGTGCCATGGGAACCGCGAGGGAATCCCGGGCCGCCTGTTCGGCGGCTTTCTCGACGGACTCGCGCGCCGATTGCGCCAGGGTTTCCTTGGTCTCTTTTCTCAGCTTGCTTAGTTTGTCTGAGGTCATTGCAGCACGCCGGCCCTCCCTCAACCCCTGCGGGCGGCAGGATGTGACCGATTGGGTATTACCGTCTTGTGTCTAGTCTTCGTAGAAGTTGTTGTCGAACAAGGTCTTCAGCGCCTTTTGCGCGGCCTTTTCGTCTGGACCGTCGACTTCGACTCGAATGATGGCCCCGCGCGCAGCGGCCAGGCTGGCTAGGCCGAGGATGCTCTTGCCGTTGGCGTGCCTGTCACCATTGTACACCGTGATGGAGCTCTCGAACTGCGCGGCGACCTTCACAAACTCACCGGCGGCCCGCAAGTGCAGACCGATCTTGTTATTTATTTTTTTTGAGAACTCCACCATGAAAC
>JAUYMQ010000284.1 GCA_030698575.1 Deltaproteobacteria bacterium | reverse complement strand
TCCTGCTTCGTCACCACCGCGACTGTTCCGAGCGCGCCGCCGAGCGCGAGGCTTCCCACGTCCCCCATGAACACCTGGGCCGGGAAGGTGTTGAACCAGAGAAACCCGAGGCCCGCGCCGAACACGGCCGCGCAGACGATCGCCAGCGTGCCGCTGCCGGGGACATAGGGAATCTGCAGGTAGTTCGAGATCTCCTGGTGGCCCGCGAAGTACGTCATCATGCCGAAGGTGATGATGCATGTGATAACCGGGCCGATCGCCAAACCGTCGAGCCCGTCTGTCAGGTTCACCGCGTTCGACGTGCCGACGATCACGAGCATGACGAACGGAATGTAGAGCCATCCGAGATCCGGCTGGAAATTCTTGAAAAACGGCACCGTCAGGGTGGTGCCGAACTCGCTGTCCGGAAGCGCGTAGAGGAAGCCCGCCACGATGCCGGCCATGAGGAACTGCCAGAAGAGCTTCTGCTTCGCGGAAAGCCCCTTGGAGTTCTTGCGGATGAGCTTCCGGTAGTCATCCACGAAGCCGACCGATCCGTAGCCGATCACGATGAGGATCACGAGCCAGACGTAAGGGTTGTCGAGCTCCACCCAGGCGAGCGTCGCCAGTGACATCGCGATAATGATGAGGGATCCCCCCATGGTCGGTGTCCCCGCCTTGCTGAGGTGCGATTGCGGGCCGTCGTTCCGGACGTGCTGCCCGATCTGCCGCGCCTTGAGCCAGCGGATGAGGCTCGGGCCGAGCAGGAACGAGACGAGCAACGCCGTCAGCGCCGCAGCCAGGCTCCTGAAGCTGATGTAGCGCACGACGTTGAACAGCGTGAAATCGGTATGCAGCGGATAGAGAAGGTGGTAGAGCATCAGGTGCCGAAGCCCTCCACAATCTTCTCCATCTTCATACCGCGGGATCCCTTGACCAGCACCCAGTCCCTCCCCTGAACCATGCCGCGTAGCTTCGAGGCGATCTCACCGTGAGATCGCCCGATGTGCACCTCGGTCGGGCTCCCCCGTCCCGAGGCCTCCTCCGCGATAGCCCGAGCCTGCCGTCCATAGGTCATCAGCACTTCCAGCCCGAGGTCCCGCACGAGCTTCCCCACACCACGATGGGCCGCCTCGCTCTTCTTTCCCAGCTCGAGCATGTCGCCGAGCACGGCGATGCCCCTCGCATCGCCCTTCATCTCGACGAAGCTGCGCAGGGCCGCCTCCATCGAGGCCGGGTTCGCGTTGTAACAGTCATTGATGAGGATCACGTTTCTTCCGACTTTCACGATCTCCATCCTCCACTTCGAGTTCTCGAAGCCCGCGAGCCCGCGGGCCACATCGGGGGCGCCGAGACCGATGGCGTGAGCCGCGCCCGCAGCGGCGAGCGCGTTCGAAACGTTGTAGCGCCCGGGGGCCGGCAGCAAGATCCGGGTCCGCTTCCCGCCCGCGACCAGCGTGAAGGAGAGACTGGTCGTGTCCTTGCGGCGGATCCGCTCGGCGCGCAGGCGGGCGGGCCTGTCGATGCCGAAGGTAATCCGCTTTAGGCGGAGGCCCCGCGCCTGTTCAACCGCCCGCGGGTCGTCGGCATTCACGACGATCGTGCCGCCGCGCATGGTGCGGTAGAGTTCTCCCTTCGCCCTTCCGATCCCGTCGAGGCTCCGGAAGTTCTCGATGTGCGCGGGGCCGACGTTCGTGATGACGCCGACCGTTGGCTCGCAGATCCGCGTCAGGTCGCGGATCTCGCCCGAATGGTTCATTCCCAGCTCGAGAACGGCGACCTCGTGCGCCGGCCCGAGCCCCATCAGCGTGAGCGGCAGGCCGATCAGGTTGTTCAGGTTCCCCTCGGTCTTGAGGATCCTGAATCGCCGCCCGATGACTGCGGCCGCCATCTCTTTAGTGGTCGTCTTGCCGTTCGAGCCGGTTATCGCGATCACCGGAATGTCGAAGCGCCGCCGGTGCTCGCGGGCGATCCTGCCGAGGGCGCGAAGCGTGTTGGCCGCCTCTATCACGACAGCGCCGCCGGGCAGGCGGAGCGCGCGCGCGCGATCACGCTCGACCAGCACGCCGCCGGCCCCTTTCGTCAGGGCCTCGCGACAGAACTTGTGGCCGTCGAAGCGCTCCCCCCGGAGCGCGACGTACAGCGCGCCTCGCGGGATGGTCCGCGTGTCGTTCGACAGCCCTGTAAAATCGCCCCCGGCGCTTCCCCGTACGAGCTTGCCTCCCGAAGCCCGGACCATCCAGGCGACGGGAAAGCGCGATGTCCCGGTGGATATCATGTAGCCGTCCGGGTCGCGCCGAGGGCCTTCATTGCTTCTTCCCGATCATCGAAGTGGTGCCGCTCTTTTCCGATGATCTGATAATCCTCGTGCCCCTTGCCCGCGATGACGACGACGCGGCCGGGCGCGGCCAGCCTCGAGCCAAGGGCGATCGCCTCGCGCCGGTCGGGCACCACGGCGAAGCCCGGCCCGGGGGGAAGGTCATGGAGCAGCTCCGGCGGGTGTCGCGTCGCTCCGGCCTCTACGATCCCCGGAAGGATCTCGTCGATGATCGCGAGCGGATCCTCGCTCCGGGGATTGTCGCTCGTGACAATGGTAAGCCGGGCCCGTCGCGCGGCGATCTCGCCCATGAGGCGCCGCTTTCCGCGATCCCGGTCACCCCCGCAGCCGAACACGGCGATGAGCCCCCCCGGCGCCAGGCCGGCCGCGGTGTCGAGCACCCGCTCGAGCGCGTCGGGCGTGTGCGCGTAATCCACGAAGACCGGCGGCGCGTCCAGCTCCCCCGCCCGCTCCATGCGCCCCGGGATCCTCGACACCTCTGAAAGCCCGCGCCGGATCGTCTCCAGGGGTATCTCCAGAGCCACGCCTGCCGCCGTCGCGGCGAGCAGGTTCGACAGGTTGTAGAGCCCTATCAGCGGCGAGCGGAGATCAAATCCCCCCACGGGTGTGACCACCTCCGTCGCGATGCCCGTAAGATCGAACTTGGTCTCCCAGGCCGACACTCGCGCCTCGGTCGCGCAGGCGTAAGTAATCGAAGCGCAGGGCGTGCGGGCCAGGATTTCCGGGGCCCGCGGGTCGTCCACATTCACCACGGCCCAGCGCGGCCGTTTCGTCTCGGGCTCGGCGAGATGCTCGTGGAAGAGCCGCGCCTTGGCGTTGAAGTACGCTTCCATCGATCCGTGGTAGTCGAGGTGATCCTGGGTCAGGTTGGTGAACACCCCGAGATCCACGTCGCACCCCGCCAGTCTGCCCAGCGCGAGGGCGTGGCTCGACACCTCGATGACCACGGCGTCGCATTCCGCCCGGCGCATCTCGCGCAGGAGCGCTTGCAGATCCGACGATTCCGGCGTCGTATGAAGCGCTGGCCGCCGCTCTCCAGCCCAGCGGTACTCGACCGTCCCGATGACGCCGACGCGCCAGCCCGCCTCGCGCAGAACCGATTCAATCAGATAGCTCGTTGTCGTCTTGCCGTTCGTCCCCGTGATGCCGACAACGAGCATCTCGCGCGAAGGGTTGCCGTGAAGCCTCGCCGCGAGCAGTCCCAGTGCGACCCTGCTGTCAGGAACCTCGACGGCCGCGACCCCGGAAGGGACCTCGTCAAGCTGCTGGCCCACGACCGCGACGGCGCCGCGGCGCACGGCCTCGGCGATGAAGCGGTGTCCGTCGGTGCTGAGGCCGGGGACGGCCACGAAGACGCTCCCCGGGGCGGCTTTCCGCGAATCCGGGGTCACATCGGTGATCTCCCGATCCGGGTCGCCTCCCCGCGCTGACGCGTAACCCTCGATGAGATCCCCGAGTCGCATGGGTCCTGCCGTCCGTTCGCCCGGGGGCCGTCACGAGGACCCCGGAGGCGAGAATTTGATCTTGATGATCGCGCCTGGCTCCAGCGGCTCTCCCGCCTCCAGTGATTGCGCGTGGGCAAGCCCGCTGCCTTCTATCTCCAGCGCGATATTCTGAGCTTCCGCGAGAATGAGCGCATCCCGGATGCTGAGCCCGTGGAAATCCGGTACGCGGGGAGCCAGGGCGACCGTTTCAACGCCAGGCGGCGCCTTCTCCGCTGCGGCCTTTCCCTCGGCGGTGATCGCAGCCGGGGCCGCAGGAGCGCGGTGGACCGGCAAACGCCCGGCCTCTCCCCGCGCTTTAAGCGGCGCCTGCGCTTCCACCGCGGCGCGCAGCGACTCCGGAGAATCCTGATCGGGCGCGACGCCCATGTAGGGCAAGGCCTTCTCCGCGATCTCGCGGAAAGCCGGGGCGGCCACCCGTCCGCCGTAGGGAATGCCCCGGGGCTCGTCGATGATCACGCTGATGGCAAGCCGCGGATTGTCCGCAGGCACGAAGCCGATAAAGGATCCCACCCGCTTGGAGGAGTACCCCCGCTTCCCCTCCTGGACCTTCTGCGCTGTGCCGGTCTTCCCGGCCACTGCGTAGCCGGGCGCCCGGGCCGCCGTGCCGGTGCCGCCCTCCTCGGTGACTCCCTTCATGAAGGCGGTGAGCAAGGTGGCCGTTTCCTTCGAGATTACCCGCCGCACGGCGCGGGGCTCGTAGCTCGCGACCACGTCCCCTTTCTGATCGACCTTCGCCATGACCAGACGCGGCTGCAGGAGCGTCCCGCCGTTCGCAATGGCCGAGACCGCGGCCGTGATCTGGACCGGAGTCACGGCAATGCCCTGTCCGAAGGCGATGGTGCTCCTGGTGATGTTCTTCCACTGCTTGACGGGGGGGAGCAGGCCTGGGAGGTCACCGGGGAAGCCCGCGCCGCTGCGGGATCCGAAACCGAAAGCCCGAATATAACGGTAGAAGTCCTCGGTGCCCAGGCGATCCGCGATCTTCAGCGCGCCGATGTTCGAAGAGTGCTTCACGACGCCCGCCAGATCGAGCCAGCCGTAAGGATGCACGTCGTGGATCGTGTGTTTGCCCACGCGGTAGGCGCCGCCCTCGCAGTAAACGCGCTGATCGTGGCGGACGGCGCCGGCCTCGAGAGCTGCGGCCACGACGAAGATCTTGAAGGTGGATCCGGGCTCGAAGGTGCTGCAGAACGCCCAGCAATGCCGGTTTTCGGGCGCTGCCTCGGCGTAGACGTTCGGATTGAAGCCGGGCGATTCGGCAATGGCGAGGATGTCGCCCGTCCGCGGATCCATCACGACGGCGATTCCGCGGCGCGCCCGGGCGTTCTCGACGGCGGTCTGGATCGCGGAATCCGCGATGTACTGGATAGCGTGATCGATGGTCAGGATGATCCCGTGCCCCTCCGCGGCCCCTCCGGGCTCGAGCCCGTCCACGAGGATGCGGCGCCGGAGAGCGTCGCGCATGGCGTGCAGTCTCTCGGTCTTGCCGCGGAGAACCTGGTCATGCTGCAGTTCCAGCCCCTCGAGCCCTTCGCCGTCCATTCCTACGAAACCCAGGAGCTTTCCCCCGAGGCTCCGGTGAGGGTAGAAACGCCGGCCCTCGCGGGTAAAACCGACTCCCTCGATTCCCAGGGCGCGCACGGCCGTCGCCTCGGTGGGCGTGGCCTGCCGCTTCACCCAGACGAAGGGGCTTTTTCCTTTAAAGCGTGCGAGGAGCTTTGATGGATCGACGCCCACCACGGGAGCTAGGCGCTTGGCGGCATCTTCGGCGGAGCGGAGTTCGCGGGGACGGGCGTGGATCGACTCGACTTCGAGGCTGACCGCCAGCTCCTGCATGTTCCGATCGTAGATGGGTCCCCGCTTCGGGGCGACCTGGATCTCCGTTCTGTGCTGCCTTTCCGCCAGCGCAGCCAGGTGCGCCTGATCGATGACCTGCAGCTGGACGGCGCGGAGGAGGATGAGCGAGAGGCCGAGGATGAACGACAGGGCGACGAAGGCGACCCGGATGCGGACCCAGCGTGAGACGAGAGGCTTCATCACGGTGCCCGGCGAGCGGCCTCGGCGAGAGCGCGCTCAGTTCAAGGGTTGAATCTGGCCCGGTTTCGGAAAGTCGAGACCGAGCTTCTTTCGAGCGATGCTCTCGATGCGGGCTGGAGACCGAAGGCTTGCTGCCTCGAGCCTCAGTTCGCGGTTGGCCTGCTTGAGCTCGTTCTGCGCCTGGGCGGCTTCGGAGAGGCGGTAGCCCCAGCTCGTCGCCTCGTGGCGTGCCCAGACGTAGAACAGCGCGCAGACGATCATGACGCCTACGACCAGCACCGAAGCGCCCGCCGTGCGCCAACGACGGAGGCTCCTCCGCGCACCCTTTCCGGCCCCCCTCTTCATGCTGCTTCTCCGAGGCGCTCGGCGGCCCTGAGGCGGGCGCTTCGCGCCCGTGGGTTCGCCGCCACCTCTGCCGCGGAGGGGCGCACCGCGCGTCGCGAGAGCACGCGCATCTGCGCACTCGCGCCGCACCGGCAGACGGGGAGCTTCGGAGGGCAGGTGCAGCGCCCCTCGAGGGCGCGGAACCGCCGCTTCACGATGCGATCCTCCAGGCTGTGAAATGAGATGATCGCGAGCCGCCCGCCGGGCGCGAGAAGGTCGGGATAAACTTCGAGCGCCTCGCTAAGCGCGTCGAGTTCCTCGTTGACCGCAATCCGGAGCGCCTGGAAGGCGCGGGTCGCCGGGTGAATGCGCGCGTGGCGCCGCGCGGGCGGCACTGCGGATGCGATGATCGCGGCAAGGCGGTCGGTCGTGTCGATTGGGGCGCGCTCACGCTCGCGAACGATGGCGCGCGCAATCGCGGCAGCGTCGGGATCCTCGCCATGCTCGCGGAAGATCCGGCGGAGCGCCCCCGCATCGAGCAATTTGACAAGTGAAGCCGCAGTCGTCTCCGATCGGACGTCCATCCTCATGTCGAGGGGCCCGCCCTGCGAGAAGGAGAAGCCCCGCCCGGGATCGGCCAGCTGATCTGAGGAGACGCCGAGATCGAGCAGAATCCCGTCGAAAGGACTCTCTCCCCGCGCTGAGAGCAGCGTGGGGAGGCGGCGGAAGTTTTCATGGATCAGTTCGAAGCGGCCGCTGTAAGGAGAAAGCCTTTGCCGCGCGCGCTCGAGCGCGGCGGGATCCTGGTCGGCGCCGATCAGTCGCCCGTGCGGCGATGAGCGGCGGAGGATTTCAAAGGCGTGCCCGCCGGCCCCCACCGTGGCATCCAGATAGAGCTTCCCGGATCTGCAGGAGAGGGCGGACAGGGTTTCCTCCAAAAGGACTGGAACGTGTCCGGACGGCATGGGCCCCCTTTGTCGGGCCGTGTCGGCCCTGGCGGCCGCGGCGATCGGCGGGCGGCATCGTCACCAGCCCGGGCTAGAGACCCGGCGAGAGGTGAGAGGCGTGCTCCTGCTCGAAGCCGTCGACGGCCGCCTGGAGGCTGTCGTAGGGTTCGAAGAAGCCTGCTGCATAGGGCCTCCCCGTCGGTGCGCCGGGTGTCCGGTTGAGCCCGACGATCTTGAGGTCGCCACCGATGCTTCGAAGCTGCTTGGCGCGTTCGACGAGCGAGTCGACGTCCCGTCCGTCGAGACGAGCCATGCCGGCGAGATTGACCACCACGTGCCTGCGATGCTCGTCCACGAGCGCCCCGATGAGCGCCGAAAGCTCCTCCAGGACGTGGCAGTTGATATCGCCGGCGAGCTCGATGACCGCGATCAGAGATCGGTTCATGCAGAGTCCCCCCATGCGGCGGCGAAGGCCGCGTATCTAGACGCCGTATTTTTCTACGGCGCCCGCGATACTCGCGAAGTTGGATCCGGTCTTCTTGAGTTCCTGCTGGAAGCGGCCTTTGTCCCAGATTTCGAAGCGGGTGAGCATTGCGGCGAAGATCACCTGCTTGTCGAGACCGGCGTGTTCCCGCAGCGTGGGGGGGATGAGAATTCGTCCCTGGCGGTCAATCGGGCACTCGACGGCGCCCGAAACGAAGAAGCGGAGCCAGTCTTGCGCTTCCGCATTGGAAAGAGGGATCTGGCTCGCGCGCTCCTGCGTACGCGACCATTCCCGCAGAGGGAGAAGGACGAGGCATTTCTCGAGGTTGGTGATTACGAGGGGCCCGCTGTCGTACTCCCGGGTGATCACATCGCGGAATTTAGCCGGAATCGCAACGCGTCCCTTGCGGTCGATGGTGTGATCATAACGCCCGGTGAACATTGCGTGGACCTGTCAGCGTCGAGGGTCAATTCAGAGTCGGGAGTCGGCGCCGGTCGGACCGGCCGTGGTGGCTTACGGGCAAGGGGTGGGAGGATTGTCAGAGCCCTAGGACGACTCGGGCCGG
>JAUYMQ010000275.1 GCA_030698575.1 Deltaproteobacteria bacterium | reverse complement strand
TTCTCTTCCTCCTGTAGCCCTCGCCATCCCCTTGCTCGGAGCACGATGGTTTCCCCTCTGCATTGCAGACCTCCCTCTGGCCCCAGGGGCGTGTGGAGGTATACCCATAAGTTGTGGCGGCGCCGGGATAAACCGGCATGGAGAAGGAGATGAGAGTTCTCTACATCGAAGGAGTAGCGATCCACGGTGGCCCCGAGCCGTGCGTTGGCGTCCGTGAGGGCGTCGGCGAAGCGTCGGTAGGGGTACGCGTAGGCTGGGCTATCGAGCCCCGAAATTGGTGCAGTTGAGGTGCTGACGCTTTCACAATGTGCGGAAGGCAACACCGCGGGCGGCGTTTTTGCGAGCCGCTGGCGGACCTCGCGGGGTCCAAGAACCTGTGCATGCGCGGAATCTCCATGCGCGAGAACCGGGAGATCCCACGATCATCCGCTTGTGATGATGGTTGGGCGGGTCGTGCGGGAAAGGCAGGAGCCGTAATCCCGTGATGCACGATCGTGGGAAGTCAGACGATCTCGTAGTACCTGCGAAGCTGGCGAACAATGCCCTGGGTGGGGCGGCGGAGTCGGTGGAGGGAAGGGGATCGGCCGAGGGAAACGCGGCCAGTGAAACGCGCTCCGGACTCAGAGCCGGAACCAGCGCGCCAAGTGATCTGGATCGCGTGCGCCGAGCGGCACGAACGGACAGGAAAGCAAGGTTCACTGCGCTCTTGCACCACGTCGATGTCGAACGCCTACGGGCGGCGTATTGGGCGATCCGCCCGAAAGCCGCGCCGGGGGTGGACGGCGTGACGTGGCAGGACTACGGGGCGGATCTCGAGGGGAACCTCGAAGATCTGCATGACCGGGTTCACGCAGGGCGATACCGGGCGAAGCCGACGCGGAGAGTGTTCATCCCGAAGACGGACGGGCGGCTTCGGCCGCTTGGTGTCGCAGCGCTGGAGGACAAGATCCTCCAGCGGGCGCTGGTCGAGGTGCTGAACGCGATCTACGAACAGGACTTCGTCGGATTCTCGTACGGGTTTCGACCGGGGCGGTCCCCGCATCATGCGTTGGATGCGCTGTCGGTCGGGATCGTACGTAAGAAGGTGAACTGGGTGCTCGACGCGGATATCCGCGAGTTCTTCACCAGCCTTGACCATCAATGGCTGGAGAAGTTCATTGAGCACCGGATCGGAGACAAGAGGGTCCTGCGGCTAATCCAGAAATGGATGGCCGCAGGGGTCATCGAAAACGGGGCGTGGACGGCCAGTAAGGAGGGCGTTCCCCAAGGAGCATCGGCATCGCCGCTGCTTGCGAACGTCTACCTGCACTACGTCTTCGACCTATGGGCCCACCAGTGGCGGCGTCGACACGCACGCGGCGATGTTGTCATCGTGCGCTTCTGCGACGACTTCGTGGTGGGTTTCCAGCATCGGGACGACGCCGAACGGTTCCGGGCCGACCTTCGCGACAGGCTCGCGAAGTTCTCGCTGGAACTAAACGCCGAGAAGACGCGGCTGATCCAGTTCGGGCGGTTCGCCGCACTAAACCGGGCAGAGCGCGGGCTCGGTAAGCCTGAGACGTTCACGTTCCTCGGATTCACGCACATCTGCGCGACGACGAAGAACGGACATTTCAAGCTCAAGCGGGTCACCGACAAGGAACGGATGCGCGGCAAACTCAGCAAGGTCAAAACCGAGCTGATCAGACGCCGCGATCAGCCCATTCCCGAGCAAGGACGCTGGCTCGCCAGCGTCGTACGCGGGCACTTCAACTACTACGCAGTGCCCGACAACGGCAAAGCGATCACCACCTTCCGATTTCGGGTCACCCAGCTCTGGCTCCGGGCGCTGCGGCGCCGAAGCCAACGTCACCGGATGACCTGGAAGCGGATCGATCGTCTCGCCGACCGATGGCTACCACCAGCACGAATCCAGCACCCCTGGCCCACCGTCCGCTTCGACGCCAACACTCAAGGCAGGAGCCCAGTGCGTTAGTAGCGCCCGCTGGGATCTGCGCGGGGGGCGCCGGGCAACCGGCGTCCCTACCGCGATGATGGGTGCATGGTCAGGCGGCGACGTCCTCGGGGTGGGGTTGGTCGTTTCGGCTCCTTTCTTGTGGTTCTCCGTCGATGAACTTGATTCCGGCTCTGACGAGAGCCGTGAGGTGGGGTCCGTCGATTCGGCGCCACCGTTGTTGGGCGGCGTCACACAGCTTGTAGGCCATGGCCAGGGCGGCTCGACGACTCCCGGAGCCCTTGGTCACCTTGGTTCTGAGCCTGACGGTGGCGAAGGTCGATTCGATCGCGTTCGTGCTCCGCAGGTGCTTCCAATGTTCGGTGGGGTAGTCATAGAACGCCAACAGGGTGTCGAGCTCGCCGGTGATCTTTCCGACTGCCTTGGGGAAGGCGGAGAACTCATCTGCGAAGTCTCCGACCCGGTCGACGGCATCGGCCCGTTTCTCGGCAAGGTAGATGCTATGGATCGCCTGCTTGGCTTGAGGGTGGAGCCGTTTGGGGAGGGCATCGAGAACGTTGGCGGTTCGATGCACCCAGCAACGCTGCTCGGTGACCTTCCCGCCAAAGACGTCCCGCACAGCACCCCAGAACCCCAGGGCACCGTCCCCGACTGCCAGCTCGGCAGCTCGAAGC
>JAUYMQ010000273.1 GCA_030698575.1 Deltaproteobacteria bacterium | reverse complement strand
GCCGGCGTCCCGCTCGCGACCGTAGAACTGCATTTCGCCGTTAGCAAGGCGGACGCTCTGCACGGTCATGCTTTTGGCCGCATAGAACTGGGTCACCTGATCGCCGGAGTGCTGGCGGACGACCTTGTGGATCCGACCACGATCTCCGGCGGTGTGAACAATGACTCGGCCCTCTTTCGTGGGCTCGATCGCCATCCGCTCGCCCGACGCCGAGCGGAGGAGCATATGGGGCTGACTGCGGAGCGTTCCGGCAGGACGGGCTAGTGATTCGAGACGATAGCCAAGCCGCTCGGCGGAGCGAACGAGCGTCTCGGGGTCGCGCAGGACAAGCTCGACCGATGTAATGGCACGCGGACGTTCGTTGCTGCCCGCGAGCCGCTCACGCCGCCGGTCTGCCCTCACCTGTTCGAGGTTCTCGCGGTCTTCGGGCGTCTCCTCGCTCAGCCAGCGGGCGAGACTCACAGTTCCGACAACGGCCCCGATCACGCAGGCAGCGCCGGCAGCAATGACAGCCCCCCCGATGTTGGAAGTGGCACTTCCGGCGTACGGCGAAACGGTGCTCTCGTTGCTCATCGTCTGTTCTCCGGCTGGTTGAAAAATGCGTTGTGGTAGGGACGGAACGCGCTGTGGACCCCGGGGCTGAGCGCGAAGGGATCCTTGCCCGTGCTGGAGATGAAGGCAGAATATCTTTCCGAAGTCGTCATCATGGAAGTCCTCGCGTATCCGTCAGTCCTGCCGGCTCGCAGTGCTTCATTCCCCAGCGACGGAGCTCCTGGAACTCGTCATAGAGCGCCAGGGCGCGCATGCGCTTGCGCTCGACTTGGGTCTTTACCATGTCCAGTGTCAGCACGACGTCGTCATGCTCGGCGCATCTGACTGCCCGCTTGACCAGTGACCGTAGATCGGCCCCCGAGAATTTCTCAGTCAGCTGAGCGAGTTCATCGGCGGCTGCGTCGCAGTTGGGCATCCTGTCGGCGAGCCAGCGCTCGAGCATGCGCCGCCTCGAATCCAGGCAGGGCACGTCGACGAAGAAGAACGCGTCGAACCGTTCGGAGCGGGTCATCGTTTGTCCGATCTCCCCCATGCGCCGGAGGCTGTTCGACGTCGCGACGATGAAGTTCGGATGGGGGTTATCCGAAAGCCAGGAAAGCAGCGCCCCGGTGGCCCGCATCATGGTGCCGCCGTCCCGCTCGGACGAATCGCCGAACGCTTTCTCGATCTCGTCCATCAAGGCCACGTTCGGACTCATGGCCTCCAGCGTCGCAAATGCTCGCCTAAATCTATTCTCGGTCTCGCCAAGGAGCGAGTTCATCAGCGACGAAACCCGAAACTCCACCACGGGGAGCTTGACGTGTCGTCCTATGCTCCGCGCAATCATTGTCTTACCCGTACCGGGCGGGCCTATGAGCCAGATCCCCTTAGCGCGTTCTTCGCCAGTCACCAGAAGCTTGGGCTGAATAACCTCGATGTATTCAAAAAGATAATCGAGCCCGATGGGTTCCTCGACGTCCAGGGTATCAAGAACGTTCATCCCCAGTGATTCTCGGAGGGTAAGGGCCTTCCGACGCTGAAGACGGGCGAAGGCCGCGTCAAGGTCTGACGGATTAGGCGCGAGCGCATCCCGCAAGGCGTCGCGGGCGGCGGTCCGAGTAAGGCCGGCTAGCTCCCTCGCCAGGTACTCGGCCTTCTCGCGGATGCTCTCGACGTCCATCGGTACACGCGCATGATGCGCGGCGATGGAGAGCTCGGCTCGCGCTATCGCCTCCAATTCGCTGGCGCGCGGGTACGGCACCTCGAGCCGAACGAATTGGTCCGCGAGTATGGCCGGCAAGCGACCGGCGGCCTCCGGTGGCTCGAGGAACACGAGCACGAGACCCTCGGTTATTGTTTCGGAGGAAAGCATTTCCGCTAGACTCATGCGCACGCGCTGGTCGCCGCCCTCGTCGCGAAGAAACGCCGCGCAATCCTCGAGGACGACCACTGCTCCGTTGCGCAGTTCCTGGGCATGGCGGAGCAGGCCGAGCGTGTCGGACGACTCCCCGCCTACGGCCTCCCACTTGAGCTTGTCGAAGTTGTAGCGGCGCCGCGCTGCGACGGTGAAGCCATAGAGAGGCCAGTCGGCGTCCGAAACGACCTGCTTCAGCCAGGTGAACGCATGGTCTCGGTCGCGTGTCGTCAGGAGACAGGCCCGGACGGCGTGAGCGTTCCGGCTGGCCAGGATGACGCGCCGGAGATCATCCGAGAAAGCTTCGGGGCTGTAGAATACGCAGGCCATAGTGTGGGTTCCTTTCTCTCTTTAGCTCGGCCGCCGGGGCGGGCGCAGGCGCGCCGCGGCACGAACGTTGCTGGGAGCAACGGGACGAGGGCTCCCCTGCGGTCTACGAGGTTGCCGGAGGGGAACGCTCTCTGCCGGTACCAGCGAACGCGGCGCACGCTGGCGATAGCGTCTCGCGACCACCGCGATCACGCCCAGGAACGCCGCGATGAAGGCAACGGCAACGCCCACCGCTCGGGCCGCTCCAGCGATCTTCCCGACGATCTGTTCGCGGCTGGATGCGCGTTCGGCCTCGGTCGGCACGCGCACGGGCCGCGGCGGCGGCGCGATCGCGATCTCGCCCGACTCCGATTCGGTGTGCACGGCGAACGTG
>JAUYMQ010000265.1 GCA_030698575.1 Deltaproteobacteria bacterium | reverse complement strand
TTCTTGGACGCCGAGGCCTTCTTCGTGCTCGTCTTCTTCCGGACGCTCACCTTGCTCTTCTTCGCGACGCCCTTCTTCTTGCGGGCTGCCATGGCTGCTACTCCTCGCCTCCCTGACTCCGGGACGCCGTTTCTAGGGGAGCAGAGATTTCTGCGCCGCCAACGAATCTCCAGCGCGATTGTCCGCCCCAAAACAATCCTGTGGTTTCAAAAAATATGTCCACCTCGGAATTATCGGCGATTTTCAGAACCGGGTCAAATGGGTCGCCGAAGGGCGGCGTTCACTTTCCTGACCTGTGCATGGCGAATTGCAAATCATGCTGCGAGGGGAAGCTCGAATGGCCCCCGGCAGCTCTTTCATGGCGGGGAAGCGTAGGGCAGACAGTCCCCTGGGACAAGCCGGCCCAAGCGCCTGTTTTTATGACTGAAGTTGTAATTCGCCAGCCACACGGCGTCTCTGGTGTCCACGGTCACAACCTCACGATAGCCAGCGAGTGAGCGTCCTTATAGATAGTCGGAATGGATACCAATTTGCCGGAGGCGATGACCTTTGTCAAAGAAATCAACCGCTTAGAGTGTCTCTCGGTACTAGCCCGTCTTTTCTCGAATGGGGCGTGATTGGCAGTCTCAGCGATGGCCCATAGAGGAGAGGCTCTCACCTTGCTCGCTCCAAAGAAGTGGGCTGTGGACCAGGTCGCGAGAGGAAAGGCCGCTGCGCTCAGTGCCTCGCAGGAGATCCTCGACGGTCGCCGGGGCAAGAGACGTCAGCATCAGCAGTCGGCCAACATAAGAGGCGTCAACTTCCATCTGCCTTGCCAGCGCCGATACGGAACCGAACCTTCCCTCCTCCGGCAGCGCCCGCCATCGGAGGGTCCATCGCCAATGTGTCCCTGTCCCTCCCGAGAAGCTCATTCCACTGCCTGAGCTGCTTCGGCCACTCGGGCACCCTGACGATGGGACGCAGGTCCGATTCAGACAGAGGATCGTGGCCTTTGTACGTCGGAGGAAGTTCGAGGATCGCTTCCTGAATGGTCGGGGCCAGGTGAAGGAGGTTCAAGATCTGGGTCACGCGGGGCCGCGAGACGCCGGCGAGCCGGGCCAGATCGGCGTGCTTCTTGACTACGCCGGATCGCAGTAGGCCTTCGAAGCGATGAGCCAAGGCCAGCAGGCGCGCTACCCGAGGGACGCGTCCCTGTGGGGGAAGAGCGGAGGGCAGGGGGGCATCGGCCGTCTGCAGCCGCCTGCGACCATTCCTCGCTCTTTCGAAGCGGACCGGGCACTCCACGGTCCACCCATCCTTCCGCCGAGACGCCTGCTCGGTCCCCTCAGGTCTCACCGTGCCACCTCCTGTCCCCCCGCGCTCCCCTCACGACCCAGCGCCGTGATCCCCGCCGGCCGGAAGGTGAGGGCCAGCATGCCCTCGCCGCCGTCGTAGCCGACGCCCTCTAAGAGGAGGCGCATGATTCGCGCTTGCTCCCGCGGGAAGAGAGCATCCCAGACCGGGTCGAAAAGAGAGAGGGCCGCGGTCAGATCCCGCTCGTCCACCATCTGTCCGCATTCCGCCTCCAGCCGCTCCCGGGCTTCCGCCAGCTTCTCTTCGACGATGCGGACCTGGCCTTCAAGGCTAGCGAGCCGATCGGGATCGACGCTCGCGCCGTTATCCCCTTGTAGGCTGCGTTGAATCTCTGCGTTTCGACCTTTCAACTCCGTGCGAAGTGCTTCCTGCTCGGCCTCGATGGCCCTTACCTCTGACGCGCCTTGGATGCGGGCCTGCCGCAGCGTCTCCTCAAGCAATCCCTCGTCCTGCCCCAGGGCGCGTATCCGATCGACGACGAACCGCTCGACTTCCGCGGCCGGAACCGACTTCGAGGGGCACGAGGCCCATCCCTCCTTCTGCGCCCGACCGCAGACGTAGTAGCGGTATCGCTTCCGGCCCCTGACCGTGTACGAATGCACCATCGGGGCCTCGCACGGCGTGCATCGAAGCAGGCCCTTGAGCAAGGCCCCGTGCTTGTTCCGCACCCCGCTGCCGCCCGTCCTGCCGTTGTGACGGAGCACTTCGTGGACCTTCCGCCAGACCTCCGGATCAACGATGGCGGGATGCTCGCCGGGGTAGAGGGTCCCCTTGTAGTTGACCTGCCCGAGGTAGATGACGTTCGAGAGGAGCGCAAAGAGAGTCGACTTGTTGAAGGGACGACCGGCACGGTGCCGCCCTTCCTTCGTGGTCCACGACTTCAGGGTCCAGCCCCGTGCATGCAGGTCGGCCGCTGTCGCAGCGAGCGATTGCTCCCGGAGGTAGGTTTCGAAGATTTCCCTGACCCGCGCGGCCTCGGCCTCGTTCACGATCAGTCGCCCGCCTTCGGAGGCCACGTCGTAGCCCAGGACCGGCATCCCCCCGACCCACTTCCCCTTCCTTCGCGCCGCCGACATCTTGTCGCGGGTGCGTTCCGCTATCATCTCGCGCTCGAATTGCGCGAAGGAGAGGAGGGTGTGCAACATGAGCCTCCCCATGGACGTGGCCGTGTTGAACTGCTGGCTCACGGAGATGAAGCCCACGTGGTGATTATCGAAAATCTCTACGATGCGGGCGAAGTCGAGGAGAGACCGGGTGAGCCGGTCCACCTTGTAGACGACCACCGAGCCGACCTTGCCCACTTTGATGTCCCCGAGAAGGCGCTTCAAGGCCGGCCTCTCCAGCGTCGCCCCGGAGAACCCTCCATCATCGTAGCGGTCGGGGAGAATCTCCCAGCCCTCCGCCCGTTGGCTCTGGATGAATGCCTCGGCCGCCTCGCGCTGGGCATCCAGCGTGTTGAAGCTCTGGTCCAAGCCCTCGTCCGTCGACTTCCGTGTGTAAATGGCACAGCGCACGGTCGCCTGCTCGGCGCGCGGTGCCCCGCCGCTTCCGTTCCTCTTCACCGGTTTCCTCCTCGCGTTCCTGTCCTTTCAGCTTTGCGAAGTCCGAAGAATTCGAAGCCGTTCCAGTGCGCCCCCGTGATGGCCTGAGTCAGCGCCGTGAGGGAGCGGTACACGCACCCCTCGTGCTCGAAGCCCCGATCGAGGACCGTGACCCGAATGGTCCGACCTCGGTAGACACGCGTAAGGATCGTTCCCGGCACGGGAAGCCTGGCATCGTGGGAACCCTTGAACGCGTGAAGGTGCGTTCGCGCGACCGCGCCGGGAGCATCGCTCTCAAACGCGCCGCGCGGGGCCCGCACCCGAACGTCCGCATCGCGGGCCAACTCCGCGGCCCGGTGCAGCGCTCGCTCCGAGATATCCCCTTGCTCCAGGGCCTGGATGCGCCAGGCGATCCGCCGCCACAGGAAGTCCTTGTTGCGCGAGCGCGGCTCCTCCTCGAACACCTCGCGGTACTTGGCGTGAAGCTCCGAAACGTTCATCTCTCGGAGCGCTCGGATCTCCGCGACCAGCGTTGATTTCATGGGCACCCCCTATCGGGCCCGCCCTCTCCGGCGTTAACCCGCTCTCCATACACGCTCTGATTCGGAGACGTATCAAGTCCGTTCCCAGGCTCGATCGGGGGATCGGTTCCGGCCGAATTGTGCCCTGCTATCGGGGGAGTAGGGGCCTCACGCAGCCCCATCGCGCAAAGGCGCAAATAGCCCGTGGCGAGGATGCTCGCGATCTCGCGGGTGCGATCTTCAGGGGTGCTAGCGGAAGGATCGGATGGGTCGAACATGGCGGCCTCCGGCTCGGACGGCTCTCAAGAAGAGCGTCGTGCGGGTGCCGCCGTGGAGACCGCGGAAACAAAAAGGGCGCTGCGGATTCCGCCTTAGGCGGCACCCACAACGCCGTCCGCTTCGCGGTGAGTACGTTGTCTGGTGGCTCAGTCTAACTGCTCAAACTATTTAACTACGATGAAGGCTACACGAAGCGGGTTCGAAACGCAACTCTTTTGGACCCCAAAATCGCAAGACCTGTTAACCAACGGCGGCCGATAAACAGAGAGAGTGAGAGTTCGAGAGTCATTTCCCCGGACTCCCAAAGCGAACCCCACCGGTTGCTCTCGGTATCCAGGCGCAACGGCGCGGAACGGAGAGTCGCACCGTGCACGCCGTCGCCTGTAAGTCAGCGAACGAAGGGCAGATAAGCGACGACCCCGAAAGCGCCTGCCTCCGAGGTCGTCGTTCACCATGGACCGCCTTCTGTCGGCGATCCTTTAGATGGCTCCCCAAGGCCAACCCTCTTCATAACCAATCTCTGCTCGGACAGAGAGCGCGGACGGTCTACCGAAGCGGACTGGGCTCCGAACCTTACGCCGGGACCAAGCTGGCCGAATCGCTGATTTTCTGGCACAAATCGGAATTCGCCACCCACACGCCAGTGCATGTTTTCCCTCAGGCTGAAAGACCTATTCCTTGCTAAAGTTCGCCACCCAAGATGACGATAAAACACGTGGAGGGAATCATATGAGCGAGGATCGCACAGGAACCGATCCGCCCCGCGGCACGCTTTCTCAAAAGCAGCTCGTTGTCGGACTAGGCAGTGCAGGGGTGATTTTCGCCTTCATCCTCGTTGCAGCTTTCGGGCAGCACTTGCATTTTGTGAAGGCATACCTAATCGGTCCCTATGGGGCGTACGCTGCCGCATGGACCATTCTGTTCCTCGGTATTCTTCTCTATTATGCGTCGAAGGAAACTCACCGAAACGACGTTTAAACTACTCGTCACAAATCGCGTCCTCACTGGAATCACCGTATAGGTAATCGAACAGCAAGTCGCCCCAGAACGTGCCGGGGTCAGCGCCCGAAGTGGCAATCGAGGCTTTTCGTGCAAAGTTTCCCAGCTCGAATCCAGCGATTGCTGATCCACTGAGGGCTACGCCAGTCGCGAACACCCCACCAGTAACGGCGGTCGCATACGCTCCTGCAGCAAGATCTGAGGCACCGGACGCCGACACAAGATTAACCGATGCATCAATGGTAGCCGCATTCCTGGTGCCTAGTCCCATTGCCTGAGCGACCGTGTCACCGATGGACGGATCCCCCGTAAAGCTTGAAGATAAATCATTCCCAAACCCAACTGCCGCGCTTGCCATGCTACCTGCCACCTGGGCTTCGGTGGCGGTTTGACCAGTTAACCGACCTACTGCACGGATCACGTTTCCGGCAAGCGCGGCACTTATCAATCCGTAGCGGTCAAAAACATTTATGGGGTTGTTCAGAGCGTAGTGGTAAAGATGGTGTCCCCCTAACTGACCAATCGGATCAGCCGAGCTGTACCGCCCCGTCTCTTGGTCATAGTATCGGAACCAATTGTAGTGAATTCCCGCCTCATTGTCCGCGTACTGGCCCGGAAATCTCGGATTAAATGTAATGCTACTGCCCTGTGTATCCGTCTCCCCAAACGGCTCCGCCGTCCCGCTCCACACCACCGTCTTGGAGGCGTCCGTCAGTTTCAGCGGCGTCCCCAGATGGTCCGTGTGGATGAAGTACACACGCTCCGGTGTACCGCCTCCCTGCGAGGTGACTGTTCCCGGGACCACCAAGCTCACTCCGATCCCCAGCAGCACGAAGCCCGCGATGGTCCCGCCCCGCGGGTAGCGGCGCCGCACGAACCACACCACTCCGAGGCCCAGCACGATGGCCAGCCCCACGCCCGGCCCCGAGAGGGCCGGTATCGCCGTCGGCGCGCCCGGGTAGGAGTTCGGATCCAACGGGTCCGTCCCGGCCGCGACCTCGACGCCGTCGCTGAAGCTGTCCCCGTCCGTGTCCGGGTTGTCCGGATCCGTCTCCCCGGCGCTGACCTGCCCATCCTTGTCGGCATCTTCCTCCCCGTCCAGGAGTCCATCGCCGTCCCGGTCGGGATTCGAGGGGGCTGCATCGCAGGCATCTCCCAGGGTATCCGTGTCCCCGTCGCTCTGCGTGGGATTCACCACGATCCGGCAGTTGTCCACCTCGTCCCGGATGCCCTCGTCGTCCTGGTCGTGATCGATCATCGCAAGGCGCTGCGTCCCGAGGTAGGCGTACTCCTTCAGCACGTTCCCCGCGTCGTCGTACTCGCCGATGAGCTGCGCGCCCGTATCGTAGGCGAAAAGCCGCGCGAGCCCATTCACGGTCTTGGCCGTCCGGCGCGACTGGCCGTCGTACTGGTAGCTGCCCAGCACGGTTGGCGTCTGGTCGGTGAACTCCTTCAGCTGATGGGTCGGGTGGTAGGAGAAGGTCAGCGTGCCGTCGGTGGTGGTGTTCCCGTGGACGTCGTAGCCGAACGTCGCCGTGGTGGCCCCGGAGAGGGTGTCGATCTGGTTGTTCGTGGTCACGATATTGTATGTGGTGACCGCCCCGTCGTGGTTCTCCTCGGTGCGGTTCCCCACAGCGTCATAGGTGTATTGAAAAGTCCCCAGGCCGCCGATCGTCGCCTTTATGAGACGATCCAATTTATCGTAGCCGTCCGGCTCGTAGATCTTCGACTGCAGGGCGTCAAGCTGATCGTCGATTCTCGTGATGTTCCCCGTCTCGTCGAACGTGTAGTCCAGCGAGAGCACCGTGGGCCCGCCCGTTGCTTTTACCTTAAGGGTCAGCAGTTGTCCCGCCTCGTCGTACGTGCGGGTCTTCACCAAGTCATTACCGTAGCGGAGCGAGGCGAGCGGGCCGAAGGGCTCGAAGACAATGCCCGAGGCAAGGAGACGGTTCTGGCCCTGGTGCATCATCCCCACGAGAAGGGGCTGGTCGTTCGCCGCGCCGTAGTAGGTGTAGCTGACCTTCCGCCCCGACGGATAAGTGAGCGCCAGCAGATTACCGTTCTCGTCCCACGAGTACGTCGTCGTGAGTGTGACCGACCCCTGGTGGCGCTCCTCGAGGACCACGTTCCCGCGCTCGTCGTAGGAGAAGTAGGTTGTGCCGGAAGCGTCCGTGATCTTGGCCAGCCGGCCCACCCAGTTGTCGCCGTCCGCGGGCGGAAGCGTGGGGCCGTCGGTACGGTTATCGTAGACATAGGTGATGTTCTGGCTCGTGTCCGAGGGAAAATTCACATCGGTCAAGCGGTTCAGCGCGTCAAAGGCGTACTCGGTGGCGAGCCCGTTCTGGTCCTTCTCGATGAGGTTGCCGGCCTCGTCGTATTCGAACCGCGTCGTCCCCGTGTCGGGCGAGACCACCTCGACCTGGCGGCCGAAGTCGTCTGTCACGTAGTCCGTGTCGTGGTTCTTCCCGTCGGTGAGCTTCGTCAGGTTATCCTGAGTGTCGTAGGCGTAGAGGGTCTCAACATCGGGATCCGGATTTGCGTCCTGCGTGACCATCCCCAGCCGGTTCAGGGGATCGAACAGGAAGGCCGTACTGCGCAGGTCGGTGGCGCCCGAGTCCTTGAAGAGGTCGAGCGCTTTGCGGTTGCCGTTGGCGTCGAAGATGGACTCACGGTAGACCGTCGCCGAAGGAAGCTCGCCGTAGACCGGGTTGTACGCGCGCTTGAGGCGGTTCAGGGCGTCGTACTCGAACTCCGTGAAGCGCAGTTCCGGGTCCGAGACGCCCGGGGCCACCTCCTCCCGAGTACGGTTCCCCTCGGTATCGTAGCCGTAGCGGATCGTCTGGCCGGCGGGCGTGTCCGCAGGGCCCGAGGGCTGGGTGAACGTCCGGGTGATCGACGCGAGGCGATTGGCCGTGTCGTACTGGTAGTTGTAGAAGTTCCCCCGCGGGAGCTTGATGTAGTCGAGGTTCCCGTTCGCCTCGTAGACGTACTCGGTCACCAGGTCGATCGTTTGTCCCGCTCCGTCCTTACCCCCGTTGACTTGTGTGATGGCTCGGACGCGGCCGGCCGCGTCGTAGGTGAACGTCGTCACAAGGCCATTTGGGTCCGTGACCGAGAGCACGTTCCCCAGGGCGTCGTAGCCGTCGAAGGTCGTCTCCTGGCCCAGCGCGTTCGTGACTTTCTTGAGCTGCCCTTGGTTATTGACCCCCTCGGACGCGTCGTCTGGATAGTAGAGGAAGTCGGTATCGTCATTCGGCGTGCCGCCGCGCGGGCCGTCGATAGTGGTCACCCGGCCGTGGGTGGTGTCGTAAGTAAATTTCGTCACGTAGGCCACGCGCACGGGTTTGCCCGCCACGTCCCGCGTCCAGCCGCTCTCCATGACGCGATGGACGAGGTTCGTGAGATTGGCCGGATCGTTGAAATCGGCGGGGTCGAGTTCCTGGGCCGGGTTGAGGGGCGGGTCGGCCGGCGCTGTGGCCGGGTCTTCGTAGTCGAAGATGGTTACCTTGTTCTCGGTCGTCTGGATCGTGCTGGTCCGGATGATAAAGAGCGGGACGTGAAGCTCCGGGTGGTAGCCGAACTGGCTCGTGCGCTCCTCCGGCTTGCCCACTGCCTCCGTGATCGTGCCCGGGTCCCCGTTCGCGTCGTGGTCGGCCCACACGGTCTCCGTCCCTCGGAAGTCGGTCCGGCTCGTGATCTGCCCTTGGGCGTTTCGCACCAGCGTCGAGGTCGCCGTGCCGCTCGGGCAGCTCTCGGTATCGCCCGTGTCGCAGGGAATGGTTGTCGTCAGTGTCAGGCCGTTCGTCAGGTCGAAGCCGTAGACGGTGTCGTTCCCGCGGGAGTCGGTCACGGTCGTCTGGTCCGTATCGTAGCCAACCGTGCGCGCAAGAGAGCTTCCTGGCCCCTCTTCACTCTCCACGCGGCTCCGGTTGTCGTAGTTCCACCTCCCGTTGATCCGGTCCACCTGTGGGTCCGGATCGTTCACGTCCCGCCGGAATTCGATCCTGGTCAGGTTGTCCCGATAGCCGCCCTGATCGAATCCGCCGTCGTCCGCGTAGGTTAGCTCGTAGCTCGGCCTGGGATCCACGGGGGTGGGTGCGGGAAGCGTGATGCGTCTCAGCCGGAAGTTCTCGTAGGCGAGGTCGTAGGTGCGTCCGGCCGGGTCGGTCACCTGCAGCAGATTGCCGAGGTCGGCGCCCGTGGTTCCGTAGGACAGGAGGATCGTGTGGCCGTGGTTGTCCGAGACCTTCGTCACCCGCGAGAGGTTCGCGGTGTCCTCGTGCGCGACGGTCAGGCTGTTGCCCCTGCCGTCCTGGATCGACTCGAGATATCCCGCCGCCGCGAAGTGGTAGACGAGCCCGTCCTGGGCGTGAAGATCCCAGCCCTGGATCACCTGCCCTGGCTTGTTCTGGTTCACGAAGGAGCCATCCGAGAGAACGCCGTCGAACCGGCACTGGCCGCTCGTGCAGGTCCCCGTGTCCAGATACCGGGAACGCGTGCCGTCGGGCCAGAGGACTTCGACGAAGTTTGTCGGCGTCGCAGGCTGCAGCGTGAGCTTCGTGTCATAGCCGGTGAACCAGCGCCCGGGAATGACCGACCCCGTCTCGTTGCGGTTGTTGTAGAAAAGCTCGAAACGAAGGGGAAGCCCGGGCGAGGAAGCCTCGAAGAGGGTGATGCGGCGTTGCTCGAAGCCGAAGCGGGTGTCGAACATCCCCCCGGCGCAGGGCACGAGGGGCCCGAGGGTGCTGTCCGCGCAGGCGTTCCACTGCTTGCGGGCGCAGTTGAGGGTCGTCAGGCATGGAGGCACCGGCTGGGCGTTGCACCCGCCGGGCACATTATCAATTCCTCCAATTCCATCGTTGTCCACGCCGTCGCAGACTTCCGTCGGGTCCTCGATGCCCGCCGGGATCTCGTAGGTCCCGTCGAGACAGATGCCACCAATGCCAAAGGTGAAGAACGCCGTCAGCGTGATTGCCCCGCCCGTCGCGCTGGAAACGAGGACCTGCCCGTACTGGGGGTTCGGAGCACCACCGCCCGTCTCGTAGTGCGTCTTGTTCAGCTCCGCCGTGAAATCCACGAAGGTGTTCCCGCCCGTGCTCCCGGGCGCAACATCGTACTTGAGCACCAGGTGGGTGCCGCCGCTGATGCCCGTGGCCGTGTCCACGCCGACCCGGTAATAGAAGACGCCGCCCCCCGACGCCACGAAGTTCGCCGTCACGCCGCGGAAGATGGGGGCTGACTCCGGGAACAGTTGCGCGCAGGTGGTGACCTGCGCCGCGGCGTCCTGGCCGGGAAGACAGAACAACGCGCCGGCGAACAGCAACACGGCGGCCGCGAGGCGAGCAAGCATGGAACACCTGACCCGTGCGCTGGTCTGACGGCCGCGCGCAGGGGGGGATAGGTCAGGGACCACTCCCTAAGGCTTCGATTTCGGTTCACAGGGAGACGAGCAAGGGGGCTGGGGCAGAGCCCCCTGGGCCGGGAACGATGAGCGCCGCGCGGAATGCGATCACCGAGTTCATCGCAAGCGCCTAGCTTAGTGGACAACTTCTTCCGAAGTCAATCAGGGAAAGGCTCCCCACCGGCTAACCCAAGCGAAGCCTGTCCCGCTCAAAAAATCCGTCCGAGCCTGAGCAGCTTTCGCGGTAGGAACGCTGGTCGCCCGGCGCCTGTGCCTATCCGTAAGCTACGTCCGCCGCGGAATCATTCGTGATCTTCGCTCGGCTTCTTGGACGCCTCAATCCCTCGATCTGCGGCTCGCTCGGCCCTAGACAGCCCGCCTTGCCGGACGCACCGGCCGCCCTCCATACTCCCCAACGGCACGTCCCCCTCGATCCCAGCCCCGGATTTCGTCCATGGCTATCCTTCATATGGTGCTCACGCTCATCCGCGCCTTCTTCCAGGGTCGCTCGGGCCTCGTGCTCGAAAATCTCGCGCTGCGCCAGCAACTTGCGGTCCTCCGGCGAAGCGTCAAACGACCGAAGCTCCGCCGGCGCGATCGGCTCTTCTGGGTCTTTCTCAGGCACGCCTGGGAAAAATGGGAGTCCAGCCTGATCCTCGTGAAACCGGAAACGGTCGTCCACTGGCATCGCCAGGCCTTCAAGGCCTTCTGGAGATGGAAATCAAGAAGGAAAAAACCGGGGCGACCGCCGCTGGACCCTGAGATCATCGCGCTGATCCACCGGATGGCGAACGATAATCCGACCTGGGGAGCCCCGCGCATTACTTCCGAGCTGCTCCTGCTCGGCTACGAGGTCCGGGACACCACCGTCGCGAAGTATCTGCCCAGACGGAGGCACGGACCCTCTTCTCAGCGCTGGCGCACCTTCCTCAAGAATCATCTGCCCGAGACCGTCGCCTGCGACTTCTTCGTCGTGCCCACCGCCACGTTTCGGCTTCTCTACTGCTTCCTGATCCTCTCCCACGACCGTCGGCGCATCGTTCATTTCAACGTCACTTCGAACCCTACGGCCAAGTGGACGGCTCAGCAGATGGTCGAGGCTTTTCCCGGCGATGGCCCAATCCCGAAATACCTGATCCGGGATCGTGATGGGATTTACGGTGGCTACTTCCGGCGCAGGGTTCAAAACATGGGAATACGGGAATTCGTCACAAGCCGGAGATCACCCTGGCAGAACCCGTTCGTGGAGAGGGTCATCGGAACAATTCGGAGGGAATGTCTGGACCACGTCATCGTGCTCGGTGAGGATCACCTCCGCCGCCTCCTCAAAAGTTACATCCGCTACTACCACGGCGTCCGGCCCCATCTCTCGCTGCACCGCAACGCGCCCATCCCGAGGAAAGTCGAGCCCGGGCGTGGTCGTGTGATTGCCATCCCGCACGTCGGCGGCTTGCACCACCATTACAAACGAGCTGCGTGAAGCCACGCTCCGTGGCTTTCGAAGGTCTCTCCCGGCGAACCGACGCAGGCAGAACTCTGCCCTGAACCCATCCCCCGCCAGGAGACCCGGGCAGCAATCCCTCAAATCGTTCCTTGATGATGCATCTCTTCGGGGGACGGTGCTAGAATTGGCCACTCAGATCACGACGGATGGAATTTACGTTAGGGACACCTTCGCCTCGGCGTCGACCGCCCCTGCGTGAGACGGAAGAATTGGAAGCCGTTCCAGTGCGACCCCGTGACCTCGCCCACCACCGCCGTGAGTGATCGGTAAACGCGACCCTCATACTCGAACCCTCTCTCGAGGACGGTGACGCGGATCGCTTGCCCCCGGTACGCCCGGGTGATCAGCGTGCCCGGCGCCGGGAGACGCGGGTCGCGGCCGCCCCGGGAGACCGGCGGCGGATCGTAAGCGGGCGCAGGGTTTTCCTCGAAGGCACCCCGCGGGGGTCGGATGCGCACGTCGGCCTCGTTGGCAAGCTCGGCGGCGCGACGGCGCGCCCTCTCCGAAAGGCCCCCTTCTTCGAGTGCCTGGATGCGCCACGCAATCCGTCGCCAGAGGTAGGTCCGGTGCCGCGACCGCGTGTCCTCTCCGAAGACCTCGCGGTACTTGGCCTGGAGATCGAAGACGCTCATAGCCTGGAGCGCGCGGATGGTGGCGGCGATCGAGGGCTTCATGGGGGCGTCCTCCTGTGCACGGATCGCGACTCCTGGTGGGGGGCCCATACACGCTCTGTTCGGGGAACACGTCAACTCAATTGGAGGTCTGAAATAGCCCCTTCTATCGGGACGTTACGGGGGGTCGGCGGGCCTGCGATGCCGAAGGTTCGCTGGGTGGTCGATGCGATGCGCTCCGTGATCTCGGGCCCCGAAAGTGCCCGAGCATTTCGAATCCGGGCGGTCCGATCCTTGAAGCCAGGGGGATAACGAACTGGGCGAAAATGAGCCCGAATGATGCCGAGGATGAGCCCACGGGATAACACCCCCGCGACGCGCCTGCTCCGTCGATTAGTCTCAATCTTCCGGGGAGTTGCGAATATCAGAGGCTCGCCAATGCGCGGCCGTGGGCGCCAAAGTGATACCGAAATCCGGAATCGGCGATCTCGGTATAAATCGGGATCACGTTGCGGCAACGGCGCGATGTCGGCGCGGTTGCCGCAGGCGCAGCCCGAGGGGCCATCCGGCGTCCCCCGCGTGGGGGCCGCTCTCGATTCCCTCTGTTCCCCTCGCCGGCCGCCGCAAGCTGCAGACAGGCTATTTCCCCGCTGCTTCGCGAGAGTAGAGAGGATTGAGAGTTCCAGGGCGGGCTCGCTACGACAAGCGGGCGGAAGAGGCCTCGGTTCTCGATCGTCGGACATTCTTGGGAAGGAGAGAGAGTCGTCGCGAGATTGCGGGCTGCGGAAAGTCCGGGAAACTTGGCAAGAATCAACGAACCCGATCGCCACCGCGATCGGGCTCGCTGTTCACAACCATCCGCGCCCACGACGCGGCTCCTGATTTGGCTCCCCAGAGCCAACCCCCTTCATAACCACTCTCTGCATGGAAAGAGCGTCCGGGGGTTCTACACAGGTCCGAACCTGTTCCTCGTGAAGGAGACTCGCGTCATGCCGATTGACCCGATCGAGGTCCATCGCGAATACGGTTCAGAGATCTGAAGATCGAGGATGCCTTGAGAGGAAAAAGAAGGAAGAAACTCTCACCCATGTCCCCGGACTGATTGGTTACTCATGTCCCCGACCGCTCAGCCTCCCCCGCGCACGCCTGTACCGTCGCCAAACGAACCAGTACACGAGCGCATTGGCCAGCACTACCAGACTTGCCAGCAGCAGCTGCACTGGGTGCGAAAGCGCCACCGGGTAGATGGTTGGAACGAGGTAGTGCTCGATGAAGCCGCCCGAGTAGCCCGAAGCACCTGCCGCGCGACGAAGCGCGTTCTCGAGGGGCGTGAGCGGGCAGACTCCCCCCGACACCTCGATGAACACCCCCCAGAGGGCGGCCGGAAGATGCACAAGCGGCGCCCAGTGCCAGCACAGAGCGAGGAGCCCGCCAACCACCACGAAGATGATGAAGGCGAGATGGAGGACGACGACCAAACCGGCCAGGGTGTGATAAACCATGCCGCCTGACCTGCTCCCCAACTATGATCAGGATTTCATGTCGATCCTGCAGTTGGGGTTGAGAGTTTAGCTGTACAGGGCGAATTGCTAATCACGCCGCCATGGGGAGCTCGTACAGCCCCCGGCAATGGGCTTCGAGCGGCCAGGTTTCAGGAGCCGCGCGATCGTGACCAGCGCGGTGTCACACAGGACTGTACACAGGGCCCTGATGGCGGGGAAGTCTCGGGCAGAACGGCCTCCGGAGCAAGCCGGCCGAATCCCGGATTATCAGCCACAAATTGGAATTC
>JAUYMQ010000256.1 GCA_030698575.1 Deltaproteobacteria bacterium | reverse complement strand
GCGCTCGTCCGCGCCGAGCACGCCCAGCTCGGCGAGCCGCTGGTAGGACTCGACGGTGAAGGGGCCCCGGAGCATGTGCAGCGCCATCGGCACAATATGGGCTCGGCGAGAGGGACGGGGCAATGTGGGGCGGGACTGCGGGCCAACCGTCATCGTTTTCGCGCCGGAGGGGGACGGGTTCATGCGGGTGGAAGCCTGATGGAGCACGGAGCACGGAGCAGGACGCTCAGGCCCGTGGTTGGGAAGCGGTGCGGGTTCCGGCATTCGCAACCCTTGCTACGGTAAGGACCGACTTGGACCCGTCGCAACCGGGCGGCGCAGGTGGTGACGCGGTGACGCGGCGGTCGCGGCCCTAACCGAGGACCTCGTCCGCGAGGACGGCGATCCCAGCCAGCAAATGCGGTCGCAGCGTTTCACCTCGGCCGTGCATCACCACCTCGCTGTACCCATCCGGGCCCGGTCTTCGGTAGACGCCGACGGTGTCGGCGCCGAGGTCCACCAGCCAGATCTCCGGAATACCAGCCGCCGCATAGCGGGGGATCTTCACGTCGCGGTCGTACGCGAGCGAGGTGTCCGCGACTTCGATCGCGAGGATCACATCGCCGGGGCGGGGGTGCCGCGGGTAGAGGTCGGCCTGCGGCCTGAGGAGCGCGAGGTCGGGCTGCGGCGCGTCGTAGGGCCCGAGGACCACAGGGTTCTGGACGTCGACGATGGCTCGGCCGCCGGCGGCGCGCGCCAGCAGGTGGTTGAGGCGCCGCACGCAGCTTGCATGGTCGTCCCCGCTGGGGGTCATCTCGACGACCTGGCCGTCGATGAGCTCGACGCGGGCGCCGTGCGGGAGGACCCCCAACTCCCCCAGCCGCTGGTAGGCGTCCACGGTGAAGGGGCCTCGGTGTATGTGCAGCGCCATGGGCACAATATCGGCTCGGCGAGAGTGTCGGGTCAATCTGGGGCGGGAATGCGGGCCACGCGTCATCTCCGTGCTCCGTCGGCCCGTGCTCCCTGCTCCGTGCTCCGTTGTCAGCGGCCGGCCAGCGCGGCGACGACGGCGAGCAGGACGGCGACCTGGATGCCGGTGGTCCAGGTGAACTGGCGAGAGACCTTTTGGTCGAGGGTGTCGAGGCGGCCGCCCAGGCCCGCGATGCGCCCGCCGAGATCGGCGCGCAGCTCCTCGCGGAAGCGGTCCACCTTGGCATCGAGCGTATCGATACGAGTGCTCAGAAGTACCGTCGACTCCTCGACTCGCCGCGCCAGGCCGTCGATTCGGCGTTCCAGCCCATCGAACCGATCGTTGAATCCCTCCACCCGGCCTTCCAATCTCGCCACCCGTTCGTCGAGTCCGGACTCCGGCATTCGCAACCCTTGCTAAGGTAAGGACCGACTTACGCCCGTCGCAACCGGGCGCGCAGCATGTACCGAAATTGGGATCCCGCCGGCGATAACCAGTACCCTGGCGCTGCCGGCGGTGGCAATTGCGCGCATCGAAGCTGTACCGCTCCGTGCTCTCTGCTCCGTGCTCGTGCTACCCGAGGATGTCGGCGGCGGCGATAGCCACCCCGGGCAGGAGCAGTGGGCGCAAGGTGTCACCTCGGGTGAGGGTGACGATGTCGCGGTAGCGGTCCGGGCTCGGCTCGCGATGGACGACGATGGCGTCGCCTGCCAGGTCCACGAGCCACACCTCGGGCACCGCGGCGCGGGCGTAGCGCGGGAGCTTGACGTCGCGGTCGTAGGCGAGCGAGGTATCGGCGACTTCGACGACCAGCAGCGTGTCGAGCGCGCGCGGGTGGCCGGTCTGGTAGCCGTCGGCCCGGTAGCGGAGCACGGCGACGTCAGGCTGCGGTTCCTGGTGCTCGGCCAGGACCAGCGGGTTTTGGACGCTCAGCGTCGCCTCGCGGCCCGCCAGCGGCGGCGCGAACAGCATGGTCAAACGGTTTACGCAGCCGCCGTGGGCGGGGCCGATGGGCGTCATCGCGACCACGTGACCATCGATGAGCTCGACCCGGTCGTCCTCGTGGAAGACCCCGGCCTCTCCCATGCGGTGGTATTCGTCCACCGTGAAGCGGTGCGCGGCGAGCGGCATGGCCATACTATCGGTCCTCGGCGATGCGAGAGGCAAGTGCCCGGCACGACCCATGATGGAGCCGGCGCCGTGCCGCACCGTCATCGAACGACCGCGCGGCGGACCATTCTGGCGCTGCTCCGTGCTCCCTGCTCCGTGCTCCGTGCTCCGTGCTCCGTGCTCCGTGCGTCCCGGGCGTCGAGTCAGATCGCATTTTTCAGCTCCGGTGAGCGGCAGTCCGGTTACTCCCCCGCCGCCGGTTGGCTTGACTTTTATGTCATGCGCACCCGATACTCTCCATGAGGGTTGCCCTTGCCCAGAGCGCGGAGCAGGAGTTCGACGCGCTCCCGTCGGTCATCCAGACGCGGGTTCGCCGGTTGTTGGTGCGACTGGGCTCGTGGCCCCGCGTCAGTGGTGCGAAGCCCCTCAGGGGTGCCTCATCCTCGTCGTCAGGATTGGACATCGGGATCGCTTCTATGAGCAATAACATGCGTGTGCCGAAGATTCGTGTTGGGCGCCAGTGGTACGTGGACGCCATCGCCTACGCGAGCGTGTCCATCGCCAAGGGGCTCCGTCAGCAGCGATGCGCGGCCGGCCTGACGCAGGCGGAGGTCGCGCGGCGGGCCGGTATGCGGCCCGAGACGTTGTCGCGCCTGGAGCACGGGCGGGGCAATCCCACGGTCCGGACGATCAGCCGGATCGTGCGGGCGATCAGGGGGGCGCGACGGCGAGCGGCGAAGGGGAACCGGGGAGCGGGACGGTAGGGCACGGAGCACGCGCGCTCGGGCTTGCAGCTGGCCGGCACTAGGCGGTGGCAATTTCGCGCATCTGCTCCGTGCTCCGTGCTCCGTACTCCGTTTAACGCGTTCGGCGGGTCGGCGCTGGCGGCACGGCGATGGCAGTTCCTGACAGCTCTGCGTAGAGGACATCGGGATCGAGGTCTGCCCCGTTGGGCCAGGCGACCGTCCCGAGCTCGGGGTGGACTCGCACCTGGGCGAAGACGGCGGGATCGCGCAGCGGTGCGAAGACTCCGTCGAACCGCAGGCGACCGGCGAAATCCAGCTCACCCGCGACCCCATCCTCGAAGCGCAAGTAGAGCCGGTAGCCACCCAAGGGCTTTACTTCTACGATATCCTTCAGCATGACCTCACTCTAGCACGGCAGCAGTCTCGATCTCGAGTATAGCCCGATGCTCGCCGTATCGCACGTGGAAGTGCGGTGGCGGATGATCGTCATAGTACATCTCTCGGGCACGCGGGCGAACCTGGTGCACCGGGAGGCTGGGCATGTCACCGAAGTGATGCATGACGGGGCATGTTATCGCGCGTGGCAATTTTGCGAGTCCAAGCCACACTGCTCCGTGCTCCGTGCTCCCTGCTCCCTGCTCCGTGCTTCGTGCTCCGTGTCAGTATCTCGTTTCTCGTTGACACCGCAGTAGTTAGCTCCCATCTTTTCGCCCTCATGTGTACTGCTCCGTTCTCCGTGCTCCGTGCTCAGACCCTCGCGAGCACAGTGGCGCTGATCGTGGTAGCGACGCGGTGAAAACTGCGGGGAATGGGGAAAGGGGAAAGGTCGAGCACGGTCGTAAGGGCATCATTCTCGCCGGTGGCGCCGGGACACGGCTCCATCCCCTCACGCTCAGCGTCAGCAAGCAGCTCCTGCCGGTCTACGACAAGCCGATGATCTACTATCCCCTCTCCACCTTGATGTTGGCGGGGATTCGGGACGTGCTGGTCATCTCCACGCCGCAGGACCTGCCGCGCTTCGAGATGCTGCTCGGCGACGGCAAGCAGTTCGGTATGTGCTTTCACTATGCCGAGCAGCCGCGGCCGGAGGGGTTGGCGCAGGCATTCGTGATCGGGCGGGATTTCGTCGCTGGCGCACCGTCGGCGCTCGTGCTGGGCGACAACATTTTCTACGGCGGCGGCTTGCGGCCGCTGCTCGAGCAGGCCGCGAGCCGGACGACGGGCGCCACCGTATTCGCCTACCACGTGAAGGATCCCGAGCGCTACGGCGTGGTCGAGTTCGACGCCGAGCGGCGGGCCAAGAGCATCGAGGAGAAGCCGAAGTCTCCCAAGTCCTCATACGCCGTGACCGGACTTTATTTCTACGACCGCGACGTGCTCGACATCGCTGCTGGGCTGCGTCCCTCGGCGCGGGGCGAGCTGGAGATCACGGATGTGAACGCCACGTACTTGAAGCGCGGCGCGCTCAACGTGACGGTGCTGAGCCGTGGCATCGCCTGGCTCGACACCGGCAATCCCGACGCGCTGCTGCAGGCGGCCAATTACGTGGCGGCGCTCGAGCAGCGACAGGGGTTGAAGGTGGGTGCCATCGAGGAAGTCGCCTGGCGGATGGGGTTCATCGACGCGGCGCAGGTGGAGCGGCTGGCCGCGCCGCTCAAGAACAATCCGTACGCCCAGTACCTGCAGGCCATCATTAAGGAGAAAGACTGAGTCATGCCGGTCGCGTTTCAGCCCCATCCCAAACTTCCCGACGTCTTGGTGCTCGAGCCGAGGGCGTTTGGGGATGATCGCGGCTGGTTCATGGAGACCTACAAGCGCAGTGAGTTCGAGGCTAAGGGCATCGCGCACGAGTTCCGGCAGGACAACCACTCGCGCTCCGTGGGCAAGGGCGTTATTCGCGGCCTGCATTATCAGAAGGACCCGTTGGCACAGGGCAAGCTCGTGCGCTGCACGGTGGGGGCCGTGTTCGACGTCGCCGCCGACATCCGCCGCGGATCGCCCACCTACGGCAAATGGGTCGCGGTCGAGCTGAGCGCCGAGAACCGCAAGATTCTCTGGGTGCCTCCCGGCTTCTTGCATGGCTTCTGCACGCTCAGCGACGTGACCGAGGTCGTCTACAAGACGACGGCTGAGTACAGTCCATCGCACGAGCGCATCGTGCGGTGGGACGATCCCCAGCTCGCTATCACCTGGCCGACGCGGACGCCGCTGTTGTCCCCCAAGGATGCAGAGGCCCCTGCCCTGGCCGACGCCGAGAACAACTTCCAGTGGAAGCAATCGTCATGACCCACGTGCTCGTCACCGGCGGCGCCGGCTACATCGGCTCGGTCCTGACCGGTCTCCTGCTGGAGCGCGGCTACGAAGTCACCGTCCTCGACCGGATGTTTTTTGGCGACACGCTGGCCGATCTGCGGAACAACCAAAAGCTCCACGTCATCCAGGATGACATCCGCTGGTGTCCCGACAGCGTGTTCAAGGGAATCGACGCCGTCTGCGATCTCGCGGCGTTGAGCAACGATCCGGCGGGCGAGCTGAATCCCGAGAAGACGCTGGAGATCAATCACGAGGGTCGGGCGCGTATCTGCCGGATAGCGAAACAGGCGGGCGTGCGGCGCTACGTGCTGGCCTCGTCGTGCAGTATCTACGGCTTCCAGGACGACGTGGTGGACGAGACCAGCGCCATCAACCCGCTGACGACCTACGCCGTCGCGAACCGCCGCGCCGAGGAGTCGACGCTCGGCCTTGCGTCAAAGAACTACACCGTCACCGCGGTGCGTCAGGCGACGGTGTACGGCCCCTCGCGGCGCATGCGCTTCGATCTGGCGATCAACGGGATGACGCTGGCGCTGCACAAACAGGGCAGCGTGAAGATTCTGCGCGACGGCACGCAGTGGCGGCCCATGGTGCACATCCGGGACACCAGCCGCGCCTTCATCACGGTGCTCGAGGCCGACCCCGCGGCGGTGAACGGCGAGATCTTCAACGTCGGATCGGACGACCAGAACCTCCAGGTCCAGCCGCTCGCCCAGCGATTGTGCCACGCGCTCGACATGCCATACGTCGAGGACTGGTACGGCGACCCCGATCACCGGTCCTATCAGGTGAGCTTCAAGAAGATTGGTGAGCGCCTCGGCTACGCCACGTGCGAGACGCCGGAAATTGGGGCCCGCGAGATCTTCGCCGCGCTCCGTAAAGGCAGTCTCACCGACGGCCCGACGACGCGCACGGTGGAGTGGTACAAGAGCCTGATGCAGTGGCACCGGACGCTGAAGGACGTCGTGCAGCGCGATGTCGTCCTCTAAGCCGGTCGCGATCCTCGGCGCCACAGGTCAGCTGGGCAGCGACATCGTGCGGGCGGCCGCCGCGGCCAGCGTGGAGCATGCTGCGCTGGGGCACGATGAGGTGGATGTCACCGATTTCCCTTCATTAGAACGGGCGTTCTCCCGGCTGCAGCCTTCCGTCGTCGTTAACAGCGCCGCGTTTCACCAGGTGGACCGCTGCGAGGAGGATCCCGCCGAGGCCTATCGCGTCAACGCCGTCGGCGCGCTGCTCGTGGCGCGGGCGGCGAGAACGGCGGGGGCGCGGTGCGTCTACGTCAGTACCGACTACGTGTTTGACGGGAAGCGGGAAGCGGGAAGCGCGTATGACGAGGACGATCCTGTTGCGCCGCTCAATGTCTACGGCGCATCGAAGGCGGCGGGCGAGCAGCTGGTGGCGCAGGCGCTCGAGGACCATCTCGTCGTTAGGGTCTCGTCACTCTTTGGTGTTGCCGGCGCGCGGGGCAAGGGCGGCAACTTCATTGAGACGATTCTCAAGAAGGCGCGCGAGGGCGGACCGTTGAAGGTCGTCAACGATCAGTGGATGACGCCGACCTCGACAGCGGACGCGGGGGCCGCGATCATCCGGCTCGCGACCGGAGACGCGCGCGGCGTGGTACACGTCACGAACCCCGAGCAGTGTACGTGGCACGCTTTCGCCAGCGAGGCCGTCGCGCTCGCCGGACTCACCGTCCCTGTCGAAGCGGTCCCTGCCGCAACGTTTCCGTCCAAGGTCCGTCGCCCGCGGAATTCGGCCCTGGATACCGGACGGCTCAGCAAGCTGCTGGGTGCGCCGTTGCCCCGGTGGCGTGACGCGCTGCGGGCCTATCTCGCCGCAAAGGGCCACCTGAACTGACGGCTTCTCCCGACGTCATCGTCATCGGCGCGGGGGCGATTGGCGCGAGCGCCGCGCTGCATCTGGCCAAGCTGGGCGCGCGGGTCCTGGTGGTGGAGAAGGAAACGCAGCCGGCACAGCATCAGAGCGGCCGCAACAGCGGCGTCATCCATTCCGGCTACAACCTCAAGCCAGGCAGTCTGAAGGCAAAGTATTGCGTCGAGGGGAGCCGGCGGCTGCGCGCCTATTGCCGGGAGCGCGGCATTCCCGTGGACGAGGGCGGGATTCTCATCGTCGCTCGGACGGAGGCCGAGCGGGCGACGCTGGCCGAGCTGCACCGGCGGGCGCAGGGCAACGGCGTGCAGAGCCGGATCGTCAGCGGCGATGACATCGCGGCGATCGAGGCGCATGCCCGGGGTGTCGAGGGGCTGCACGCGCCTGAGGGAGCGAGCTTCGACGCGCCGGCGTATGTGCGCGCGCTGCTGGCGGACGCCGAGGCGTTGGGCGTGCAGGTCCGGTATGGAACGGCTGTGCGGGGCTTCCGGGAAGGGCGCGTGGTCGAGGTGGACACCTCGGGGGGAACGCTGGCGGCCCCTGCCCTCTTGAACTGCGCCGGGCTGCACGCCGACCGGATCGCGGGCGCGGTGGCGGCGGACCTGCGGATCATCCCGTTTCGTGGTTACTACGCCGAACTGACGGCTGACAGCCGACGGCTGGTTCGCAGCCACGTGTATGCGGTGCCGGACCTCACGTTTCCGTTTCTGGGAGTGCACCTTTCCCGGCGCGTGGATGGGCGGGTGATCGTGGGTCCCGGGGCGATGCTCGCGTTTGGGCGGGAAGCGTACCGCTTCGCCCAGATGAATCTGCGGGATCTCTCGGGCACGCTATCTTGGCCGGGGTTCTACCGGCTGTTTCGGGAGCCGCGGTTTCGCTCACTCGTCGTGAGCGAGGTCCGCAAGAGCCTGTCGCTCGGGGCGGTTTGGCGGGAGGCGCGGTTCTTGATTCCGGCGCTCGAGCGTGCAGATCTGGTCCGCTCGTTTGCGGGAAATCGGGCGACGGTGGTATCGCGGGATGGGCACATGGTGGACGACATCGTCGTACGCGAGACCGAGCGGACGGTGCACGTGCTCAATGCGGTGTCGCCGGGTTTGACGTGCAGCTTGCCGTTCGGGGAGCATTTGGCGGGCGAGTGTCACCGGAAACTGGGTGGGGAGGCGTTACTTGGCCGTGCCGGCTGATCCCATGGACGATCCGAATCCGCTGCGCGACGGCGTGCAGGAGCTGATGCGGCGCTGGCGTGCGCTGATCGCGCTGCCGCTGCTCGCCGCGGTTGTTGGGGTACTCCTGACCTTCGTCGTGCCCAAGCAGTACGAGGGCGTGGCGATTTTCAGTCCGGCCGAGGATGTCAGTCCGACGTTGCCGGGCAATCTCCAGTCCATCGCCGCCCAATTTGGCGTGAGCGCCGGCACCAAGGGTTACAACGTCTATTACTTCGCGCAGGTGGCGCAATCGCGCGAGGTGTTGCGTCTGGTGGCGAGCGATACGCTCGAGGCGGACGGTCAACGGGTACCCGTGCTCGCGTTGCTGGACGTCGACGACACGACCGCGCAGAGCATCGAGAAAGGGATTCGCCGGTTGAAGGACAAGCTCATCGTGCGAACTGATGACCAGGCCGATCTCGTGACTTTGCGGACGCGGGCTCCTTCGCCCGCGACGGCGGCCGCGCTCACGGCCGCGGTGCTCGAGGCATTGAACACCGTGACGACGGCTAGCATTCGCTCGGGCGGGTCAGCGGAACGTCGGTTCGCGGAAGCACAGGCCGACAGCGCGCAGGGGGCGCTGCGGGCTGCCGAGAATCAGCATCGCGACTTCTTGAGCGCAAACCGCAGCATCGCGTCTTCCCCTGCCCTCCAGTTTGAGGATGCGCGCCTGCGGCGCCAGATCCAGATCCGGCAGGATGTGTTTCTCGCGCTGACGAATCAGGCGCAGGCGGCAAAGCTGCGAGAAGTGCGGAACACGCCGTCGATCTCGCTGATTCAGCCGCCGCAAGCGAGTCCCAAGAAGGTGTGGCCGCGGGCGTCGGTCTGGGCCCTGTTCTCCGGGATCGGTGCGTTCACGATTATGGCGGCTTGGATCTATGTGTTGTCTCCTCTATTACTACCGCGGGGTCGCGGGTCGTGACCCAGGCGATCGCCTGGATCAGCTGGGGCTTGCTCGCGCTCACAATCCTCGGTGCCTTCTGGTTTTGGCTCCGACGAAGAGGCGAGCTCGTTGCTCCCCTCCCGATCTGCCTGGGAGTCATCGGCCTCTACGTGCTGCCGCGCGCAGCCTACCTCTTATGGTTTGGTCGTGCCCCACTCACGTCTGGGGCGCTCACGCTCAACGACCAGACAGCGCTCATCGGAGAGACCGTCGCCCTGTCAACCGCAGGAGTGCTCGCCTTCGTAGCTGGTCACGGCGCACGATCGGCGAAAGCAGTCGCGCAGCGGCTTCGGTTCACGCTCCCTAACCCTGATCCCGTGCGAGCGATTTGGATCGCCGGCGGCTTGGGCGCCATCGGTGTATTGGCGTTGGCCTTGCTGCTCCACGCAGGAGGGGGCCTGGTCTATGCGCTTGGCCACCAGGTCGAACTCGGTTTTCGGCTACAGGGCAAGCAGCCCCTGTTTCAACTTGCACGACTGTTGATGGTTCCTACGGCATTACTGCTCGTGGACCCCGTCAGAGGCCGAACGCGGTCGTGGGTCTGGGTAGCGGCGTTCGCAACCGCATTAGCTCTGTTTCCACTTGGGCGTCGCTCATTCCTGGTCCTCGCCATCGCATACCCGATTGTGCTGTATCACCTCACGATCCGACCAATCCGCGTGGCTAGAATGCTATTCGGCTTGTTGGCCCTGGGCACGCTCCTCTTCTCCTACAACTTCATTCGGTTGCTCGGTCCCGAGCGTCTCGTACGAGCCGTGCAAGTCTTTCTCAGGCAACCGCAGGCCGCCGTGCACTTTGCGTTCAGTGCGACGGGCGAACTCAAGATCTTCGACGCCGCCACGATCGTCGTGCGAGACGTTCCACAGGAACTGCCACTCAACCACGGGGTGACATTCGTCCGCGTTCCCTGGATGATTATCCCCAGGCGGATCTGGACAGACAAGCCGGTTACCTTGGGCGAGGTCATCGTGTCTCGCTATCTACCGGAGCTCGGTCGCACGGGCTATCCACCAATGGCGATAGGCGAACTGTACGCCGCAGGCGGACCGTTCGCGGTAGTGCTCGGGTTCTTCGGGCTCGGGTGGTTTGGACGAATCGGTTGGGAGTGGCGCCAGCACCGCCGGGGAGTTGGGGATGCAACCCTGTACTTGGCCTTCTGTTTCTTCATCTTCGACTTCACGCGGGTAGGTGACCCGAGCCGAACGATTTGGTTCTCACTGATTGGCGGCGTGTTCTTCACCGTTGCGTTCTGTATCTCTGCGCGACCCTCCCACCTGCTCGCCCGACACTCCTCCTAGCGCCCCGCTGTCAGCCAGGACCTCAACCCCTCCCGCTGGGCCCGTGATAGGTCGATGATCGGGCGAGCACTGCGTACGATTTCCATCCCACGAGCGACGTCCTGAGCGTCACGACGCAACGCCCACGCCAGGTACATGGTGGGCGCTCGGCCGATCCCCGAACCGCAAACGATTATCACGGCCTGCCCTTGAGCGCGTGCCGCATCCAGAAACGCGCACCCTTCACGCAGTTGGTCAGCCGACGGGGCTTCCGTGTCAGGAACCGGCAGCCAAAGGATGGTCTCCGCATCGGCGAACCACGCATCGGACCAGGCTTCGGCCGTGAGCGCAAGGACCCTCCTGACGCCGACCGCCCTGAGCGCCCGCCACCGCCGCGCGGTCCAAATCCCTCCGATGAAAACCCCCGGCTCCACCTCCACGGGGCACCGGTTAGGCGCCTCGTTGCGGATCCGAAGCCACACCAACCACAGCGACCGCAGCGCGGGGAGTCCACGAACCCACCGCAAGATCCGGCGCACGACCAGCTAGGCCAGGCTCCGCAGGTGGCCGCCTTCCTCCGGCTCGGCTGTCGTCAGCGCCTGGTAGGAAACCGCGGCGTCCACAACCTTCCGCAGCGCCGCGACAACGAGCTCCGGATGCTTTCCGATCGCCGTTTCCTCCGCCAGCATCAGGTAATCCGCGCCGTCCAACACGGCATTGAAGGCGTCGCTTACCTCTGAGATACCTGGCTGATCGTCTGCCCGCATCGAGGCGAATACGCCCGTCGCAACGATCAGCACTTTCCCCCCTCGCCGACACGACTGGGCCACACGCTTTTGGACCGCGCCGAGGGCGAGCACGCCAATCGCGCGACTGAGGTCACCGCGATCGATCATGACGCCGTCGCTCGCCTCCACGATCGATTCGATGTTGTCCACCGCCTCGCGCGTCTCGATCTTGGCGATCACACCGGTCCGACTCCCCCGTAGGCGGCCTTTGACGTCAAAGATCCAGTCCGCCGACTTGACATAGGAGAGCCCCACGTACTCGTACGCCGTGCTCTGCGCGAATTCGAGCCACTCGTCGTCGCTGATGGTACTCGTGCGTGGCTTACTACGGGCGCCCGGCAAATCGAGCAGCCGAGGCACCGCCAGCCGGTCGAAATAGCGCTGTACCTCCATCGGATTCCCGAAGGCTCCGTTCCAGCGGACCATGTCCGCTCCGGGGACGAGACCGTTCTGAGGACTGATCGTACAGAGAACGCCGGTCATCGGACGAACGCCTCCTCGGTGGCCAGTCGCTCCAGCACGTCGAACACTTCGGGACGGAGCAGGTATTCGGGCACGGCTTCCCGGTTCACAACGTGCTTGCGCACGAGTGTGCCGGAGATCTCGCTCACGTCGTCGCCGCCGTGCGGGCAGGTACGGTCGGTGACGATCCCGCCGCAGCGGCGGCAGTAGAACGGTCCCGCGAAGCGAAGCGGCACGATCTCAAGATCGCTCACGGCGTCGAACGCACGATGCGCATCGTACACACCGTAGAACCGCCCCACCCCGGCGTGATCGCGTCCAATGATGATGTGGGAGCAACCAAAGTTCTGCCGCACGATGGCGTGGAACACCGCTTCGCGCGGCCCCGCGTAGCGCACCTGGCAGTAGAAGCCACCGAGCAGCACCCGGTCGCGTGGATAGTAATGCTCGAACAGCGCCTCGTACGTCTCAAACTGGGCGCGCTGGGAGAAGTCGCCCGCTTTCTTCCAGCCGACGATGGGATGCACGAATAGCCCGTCCGCAGACTCAAGCGCCAGCTTTTGGAGGTACTCGTGAGCCCGGTCGGGAACGTTGCGGGTATGGAATGCCGCCACGGATTTCCATTCTCTTTCGGCGAACAGCTTGCGCGTCTCGCTCGGGCGGATGAAATACTGTCGGTTCTCGAGCTCCGGTTCGCGGAGCAGTGTGAGCGCGCCGCCGACGCAGGTGCTCGGCAGTGAGGTGAGACGATCCACTCCGGGGTGGCTCTGGTCGGCGGTCCCGAACACCAGCTTGGCGTACTCGCGCTTCGCGACCTCGAAAACCGACTCCACCTGTACGAGGGCAAACGGCTGTGCTTCGCTGTCCACGAGAGTGAGTCGGCCGTCGGGGCGGAGTTTGGTCGCCATGCCTGCCGGGACGTGGAGGAGGACGGGCACGGTCCACGTGGAGCCGGCTGCCAGCGCGCTTTGCCGGATAACGCTCAGGTAGTCTGCCTCCGCCATGAAGCCGCGCAGCGGACTATAGGCGCCGATCGCGATGTTCAGGGCGTCCATGGCAGTGAAGCGATCCACGGGGAGGCGTGGCGCTTCGTCCGCGAGGCGCTCGACCTCAGCGCGCGCGGCCGCAGTCACCGTGCAATCGATTAGCGTACCGCCGTGCGGTCGTATCAACGCAGCTCCCTCGACAGTCTCGCAGCAGGGACCGCAAGATACCATCCACAACGTGCTCAAACAACGACCGACGGCATTGCCGCAAGGCACGTCACGGTTACCTTTTCGGTTCGTGCCCGCACCTCTGCCGCTGGAAGAGCGCGCCCGCGCGTCGATCGCCTCAACCGCCCGGCTCCAGTTCCTCATAACGGTGGCTCGCTCTGCCGTACTGTTCGCGTTCCAGTGGCTGCTCGCCCGCGCGTACGGCGTGAGCATCTTTGGCCTCTGCAACACAGCCCAGGCTGGCATGCAGACCGCCACCATGCTGGGGCGGGCAGCCGGTGATACCGTCGTGTTGCGGGGTCACGACGAGGATCATCTTGTAAGAGGCACGACACTGTCCTTGTTGGGAGGCCTCGCGGCTGCCCTGGCCCTCGCCAGCTGGGGCACCTTCTTCGCACAGGGGCAGCAGAACGCGGCGCCGCTGATCGCGTTCGGTCTGGCAGCGGCTGCCGTCCCACCAGCCACGCTTCTCTTTCCCCTCGGCGCAGGCCTGCAGCGGCAAGATCGTTTCGGGGCCTACGCGTTAGTCGTGACATTGCTCGATCCGTTGGTGCGACTTGTGACGTTGGGCGCCGCCGTCATCCTCGGGGGCCCGTGGTGGTGGGGCATGTCGGCTTTCATCCTTGGAGGGGTGGCCTCACTTGGAACCACGATCGTTCTCCTGCAACACTCGCTCCGAGGGCTTCCAGCTCACGTTGCCGCACCCGGCGAGCATCTGAAGGTGATCACGTTCAGCAGCCTCACGACGATATCCGCCGCGCTGCAGACCGCGATGATGTTTGGAGCCCTGACGGTAGCAGGGTCCGTTGGCTCACCAAGCGACGCCGGGCTCCTCGCGGCCGCGACCCGAGTCGTGATGTTGGCGTCGTGGATTCAGCTCGCGTACGCGACACCGTTTCTGCCGCGTATCCCCCGACTTCTCGAGAATCCCAACCAACACGATGCTCTGCAGGCGATGTATGACAGGGTGGTTACGTCGGTGCTGTGGTTCAACGGGCCGTTCCTCGTGGGGTTGGTCCTGGCCGCGCCCGGGATTCTCGCCCTGTTTGGTGGAGAATTCGTCCGCGGAGCCGCCCTCATGGGCGTCCTCGCGGTCGGCCAGTGGGCGAACTCGGCGACTGCGCTCGCCGAAGACTTCCTGCCACTCTCAGGTCGGAGTTACCTGGCTCTGGCCAACAACGCCGTCGCCCTGGGCCTAACGGCGATCGGCGGAACCCTCCTGGGCTGGCACTTCGGCCTTCTTGGCGTTGCATTGGCGTACACCGGTGCTGTGGTACTCCTGAACGGCGTCCGCGCCTTACAAATCTGGCATCTGTTTCGTGTGTCTATCCCACTTGCGACTGTCGGCCGCTCAGGCCTTGCCTGCGGCGGCACCGTGTTCGTCGCGGCTTTGCTGCCAGCCGGCAACGCCCTGCCGATTGCGGTACGATTCGCCGTTGGCCTGGGTGGATCGATCGTAGCGTTCACCATCATGTACGGATTCGCCTCGGCCCCCGAACGACTGGCACTGAAGGCGCTCGTCCGCGGGGCAGACTAGCTCGTGATCGACGTCTCGATCGTCCTTCTCAATTGGAACAGCAGTGCCGTTGTGCTGGATGCCGCCGCCTCGGCTCTTGCCCAGAAGGGCACGTCGGTGGAATTGCTCATTGTGGACAATGGTTCTAAAGACGGATCGCTGGAGGAACTCAAGCGACGCTTTCCAGACGCGCGTTTCCTTGAGATGGGCTTCAACTCCGGCTTCACGGGCGGTATGAACGTTGGCACGGACGAGGCGCACGGAGAGTTCGTGCTCTGGCAGAACGCTGACTTGATCCTTTCTGAGGACTATTGCACTCGCGCCGTAGCCGCCATGAGAGCAGAGTCGGCGCTCGGTGCGGTTGGCGGGTCCGTGTATCTCCTAATAGACGGCTCGAGAACGTCGGTGGTTGACGCGTGCGGCTATACCCTCAGCGCGACCCACCGGACAGTGCTTCTCCCTACGACACGGGAAATGGACGTCGTGGGTGTGTCTGGTAGTTGTCCTGTCTTCCGCCGCAAGGCGCTGGAGGACCTGCGCGCCACCGCGGGCTACGTGCTCGACCCGTGGTACTTCACTTACGGCGAGGATGTTGACGTCATGCTTCGCCTTAATCTCGCAGGATGGAGAGTCCGCTTCGTTCCGGACATGCACGCGTGGCATGTGCGCTCCGCCTCGACCAAACCACGGTCCCGGTTCTATGAGAAGCCGGACGCGACGCAGGTGCACCATTTAAAGAATCGGCTGGCCACCATCATCAAGACGCTACCGATGTCGCTGATCTGGAGGCGCATTGCTACGTTAGTTGCTACGGAGCTCTTGATCCCGGGCTACTTGCTCCTACGCCGTCCCCGAAGTCTCGTCAACTGGGCGGCAGCCTGGTGCCTCATTTGGAAAGAGCGCGGGAGACTCCTGCGGGATCGAGCGGCGATCCAGGGGGCGACCGCAGGAAGCTCAGTAGCCCGCCTCTCGGCACTACTCCGGAAGTAGCTCCGCAAGTGTGGTCCACGTGCTCACTTAAGGCCCAGACGTGGCTCAAGAGCCACCTGCGAGAAAGAGATGAGCTGGAAGTAGCTCACCCACCTCCTTGCTCGGGGTGGCAACGCGAACGTTAGCAAGGTGTCGAGGCCGACAGCCCCCTTGTAGAACCACGGCGAGCGGCCCCAACATGGCCAGAACTGCCTGTAGAACCGTTCGGCAAGATTGACTATTGGAACGTCGCGTCGCACAAAGGCGAAATGCCTCTTAAGCGCGGCGTACCGCTGCGGGTCGAAGGGGTATTCGAATGGATGTGAGACTCGCCGGTCGGGCGGCAGGGCCTCACGGATCCAGCGGAATACAGGGTTAAAGTAGCTGTTCTCCAGGAAGGAGCAGTATCCCTGGGGAGCCAGATGGGCGACGAGAAACCGGGCAAGACGCTCGAAATCGTCCCCGACCACCTCGTGAAGGATGAAATGCCCGATAATCAGGTCGTACTGCTCCGGGAGGGTTGCTTCGCCGAGAATGTCTGCGTTTACGAACCTGACAACCGCACGGTGACGGGCAGCATTCACCCTGGCCAACTCGACGGCCCTTGGGGATACATCTACAGCGGTCATCCGAAAGCCGTAGTGTCTCGCAAGTAGAATCGAGAGGCGGCCGTTCCCGCAACCTAGTTCGAGAGCGTTGAGCGGTTGGCCCACAAGGGCCCGTGGGACTTGATAATCCACGCAGTGTCGGAAGTACGGAGGAAGCTTATCCGACGCCGAAACGTGCCGATCGTAGTGCTCAGCAACCTGTGCCGAATACGCCGAGCCCGCCTGGTTTCGCGGCATCAGACGTTCAATTGAGAAGCTGAGGGGGGCCCGCCGACCAAGTCATGGATCTCGGACCGTGCCAAGGATTGGTGGCCAGCAGTGCCCGTGTTTGTGGTGTGACCATGAAGTCCGGAACGCGGTAGTACACGTCTGAATGGTCGCTCCACCAGAGCAACTCCACGCCGGCGGCTGCGTACTGCTGTGTATGCCACGCAATGGACGCGGGCCGAGAATTCCCACTGTGGTTCGACCAGCCGTGGAGGTGCAGCGCAGCCGAGACCGAGCGCCGGACCGCGCGCCCCGCCGGCGGAGCGATACCCCGCAGCGGCGCCTGAACGGCGGTAAGACCCATATCCAGACAGGCCGACGCCCCGCCGACCGCGGCTACCACTAGCGTCGTTCTGATCCACCGCTTCCGCGTGGTGGGAACCGTGCTACCCTCCCCTTGCTATCCCCGTCCCGCACGAGCGGCACGGGCACCAAGGATATAGCACCGCCCTAGGACTATGCAAAGTGCCGTGACATTCATCACAGCATAGGCACCTAGAACCATCTCATAGCGGTTCACCACGATTCCGAGTAGCGTCAGCGGGAGCACCAACCCGGACGGGAACGACAGGTTCCGGCCAATCGTGAAAAGCATGCCGTAGAATCCGCCACCTGAGCGCGCTATCACCTGCCCACGTTCTACCGTCGGGAACGTGGCAGCAAACTTGATGGCAATGAGCACGCTCAGGGTTATGGCGGCGGCAGCCACGCCTCCCATGACTGCCAGGACGCCAGACACATGGGGATCGGCGGGCCAGCTCACGACCGCGTCCCCTCGCACCACACTGAGCCACGCACCGGTCCCCCCAGCCAGGTGGAAACCGGCGTACAAGAGATACGCACCCACGCCCTCGAGCCACTCCCCAAGAGGACTGAACCGGCGCGACGTCCTAGCCATGTTACCATCAGCCGCGTCCAGGATCAGGGCTGCGAGCGCTAGGACGACCCCAAGGCTCATCGCAGATCGAGAACCTGTCCCCAGCAGGACCAATGCCGTGCAGTTGGCCACGAGGGAGGCATACGTCACGTGGTTCGGCACGAGACCAAGTTTTAGTGCAGACCAGGCGACAGGGAATGACAGAGGTCTCGCGAACCACCGAAACATCAGGTCGTGGCGCTCCTGCGCCGCCTTCTCTCCAGAGAAGCTCGCGCGAACGTCACGGTAGCTGAAGGCCACTAGTTCTCCCTTCATGCAATAGTAGGTAGAGCGCTGCAGTTTCCCGGATCATGCCGGAGTTCGTGAACCGGACACAACGCGCCCGGGCACGCTCAGAGAAGCTCTTCTGGAGACTTGGGTCGCTCAGATACGTCAGGGTGCGCTCGGCCAAGGCAGAAGCATCGCCAACGGGAACGAGGAATCCGGTCTCTCCATCCACGATGAGATCTCTCGTGCCAGCAACATGAGTTCCGATGGTCGGAACACCGAGGGCCATCCCTTCCAAGGTGGCATAGCCGAACGACTCGTAGAGCGACGCGAGCCATAGCACCCGGGTGGCGGCAAGGTAGCCGTATGCCGATTTCACCCAGCCCGTAATGGACCAGTGATCTCGAATGCCTGCCCGAGCCAGAACACGCTCGAACGGCACGCGCATGTCGCCGTCGCCGATCCATCGAAACCGAGTGTCAGGGCGGGCGCTGATGACGCGTGCGGACGCACGCGCAACGGTCAGGGGATCCTTCTGTCTAGATATCCTGCCGCACACGGAAACGTCCACCGGTTCGGGGGCGACGTCGCCGTCCCGACTTAGACGCTCGACCTCCTCGACGTCGATCCCGCTCGTGATCTGGCGGAGCCGCGCGGCCGAACTGACACGCCATCGGCGAAGTTCGTCGTATTCCGAAGGCGATACCGCCACGATGGTTGCGCGGGTGAGGCGTCCCAGCACCCACTCCACCGCTCCGTAGTGCCAACCAACGTGCGATCCCATCGCGTGCGGTGTGTAGACGACCGCACCGGCGAAGGCGCCGATCGCGGCCAAGCGACCGACGGCACCAGCCTTACTGCTGTGTAGGTGTAGCACGTCTGGCCGCAAACGACGGAGTTCCCCCCGCAGACGGTACACCGCACCGACATCAGCCAATCCCACGCGATGCTGAAGTGGGAACGGGACGAATGTAACACCTGTCCGCTCGAGCTCACTCATGCCGTTGAGAAAGGCGCCGTCCGCGCCGGCTGGAGAGTACGCCACAGACTGTACGAAGCCGAGGTCACGAAGGCCACGCGCTAGGTCGAAGATGTGCCGACGCACACCGCCTGCGGCGGCCTCGACGACGTGCGTGACACGGAGTCCCTTTGACGCCAACTTTAGAGCCCCTTTTCCCGGGCCTTCGTAGCTGTGGTCACATTCTCCGTGGACAGTTCCAGACGCGCCCTCAAGAAGGTGCTGGGATTGGTCGGCCCACTAGTCGACATCTTGATGCTTCCGGCAGCGTTGATCTCGGCGATCTGCTCAGTTTTCGTCCGTCGGTATGGCATCGATCGGCTGCCGGCGACCAGAGCAGTCTTCAGGATCGTCGGCGTGCTCCCCGTGCGTCACCACTATCATGAGCCCGTCGTCTACCCGCACGATCTCAGACAACCTCTCAGCAGCGAGCGCTCCATCGTGGGACTGGATCTTCGAGAGGAAGACCAGCTGAGGCTCCTGAGGCGGCTCAATTATGCAGAGGAGCTTGCGCAGATTCCACTCAGGCCGACTGGAGCGACGAGCTACTACTACGAGAATGGCGCCTTCGAGCAAGGTGATGCCGAATTTCTGTACGCGGTCATACGGCACTTCAAGCCGCGTCGCCTAGTCGAGATCGGTGCGGGCTTCTCAACCCTGATGGCACGCAAAGCCATCGAGCACAATCGACTAGAGGAGCTTTCCTACGACTGCGATCATGTGTGCATCGAGCCCTACGAGAACAAATGGCTTGAAGCAACGGGAGCACGAGTCATTCGAGAACGAGTAGAGCGGGTCTCGCTAGGAGTGTTCAATCAGTTGGCGAGCAACGACATCCTCTTCATCGACTCGTCCCATGTGATCCGACCGCAGGGAGACGTCATCTACGAATACCTAGAAGTACTCGGGCACTTGGGCCGGGGCGTGCTCTTGCACGTCCATGACATCTTCACCCCCAGAGACTACCCAGAGGACTGGGTACTCCGAAAACAACGACTCTGGAACGAGCAGTATCTGCTTGAGGCCTATCTGTGCTTCAACAGAGAGTACAACGTGATCGCCGCCCTCAATTTTCTCTGGCACCACCACAGAAGCACCTTGCTGCACGCGTGCCCAATGCTGGCAACGAAACCCAACGCGGAGCCAGGGTCTTTCTGGATGGTGCGGGTCTAATGTGCCCCTCCTGTTGAAGGAGTGCGGGACCCGTCTCTTTGGCGCCACGGCGGCACTCGTCGCTGCCGCCTGCCTAGACAACACGGCGCCCGCGCGGAGCCCTCGAGGGCTCGTCCCGCGATGGGCGGTGCTTAACCCAGGAGACACGGTTCGGTTCGCGCCCGAAGACACCACGGCGCGCCCGGGCGTGTGGCGCACTTCGGATCCATCAGTCGCGACGGTGGATTCGACCGGCCTTGTGCGCGGGGTGGGGTATGGGTACACCATAATCGGAACGCGAAGTGGCCGCATGTTGGAGGCGACCATCGCCGTGATGCCGCCGGTCCTCGTCGGTGCTGGCGACATAGCTGATTGTGCTCTTGACGGCGACGACGCGACGGCCGCTCTCGTCCAGGCGATCCCCGGTTTCGTCTTCACGGCTGGTGACAACGCGTACCAAGACGGTACGGCCTTAGACTTCGCCGACTGCTACGATCCATCTTGGGGTAGGTTCCGTACGCGCACCCGGCCGACGCCCGGCGGACACGACTACAGAACGCCCGGCGGGGCCGGCTACTATGCCTACTTTGGCCCGAGCGCCGGCACACCCGGCCAGGGCTACTACAGTTACGAAGTGGGCGCGTGGCACGTGGTGGCTCTCAACAGCAACATTCCACGAGACTCGAGCTCGCCGCAGTTCGCATGGTTACGCGCTGACCTCGCCGCCAACCACAAGCACTGCCTCCTCGCCTACGTGTATCATCCACGCTTCAGCTCTGGGCAGCATGGCAGCGTAGCGGCGATGCAGCCCATTTGGGAAATGCTCTACGCCGCTGGCGCCGAGGTTGTCATCTCCGGACACGACCACCTCTACGAACGTTTCGTCCCGCAAAGGCCCGATGGCACTCCCGATCCAGCCCAGGGCATTCGTCAGTTCACGGTCGGCACTGGCGGAGCCCTGCTGACCGGGATTCGTTTGCGGCTGCCGACCAGCGAATTCGTGCAGACGGGCCGATGGGGGGTGCTGCGCCTCGCTCTGAACGACTCAAGCTATCAATGGGAGTTCGTCCAAGCACCTGGCGGTCGCATGCTTGATTCCGGTACCGGTACCTGCCACTGACCCAAGCCTACACCGCCCCCCGCATCCAAACCACGACGGGAATCGTCTTGAGCAGAATGGTCACATCCCGGAGCAGCGACCAGTTGCGGATATAGTCCGTCTCCAGCAAGACGATCTGCTCGAAGTCCGTGATCTCATTCCGGCCCGCCACTTGCCACGGCCCCGTGATCCCCGGCTTCACGTCGAATCGCGCGTAGTGATGCTGCTCGTACAACGCCACCTCGCTCGGCAGCGGCGGCCGCGGACCCACGAGCGACATCGCGCCCTGCAGCACGTTGAACAGCTGCGGCAACTCGTCCAGACTCGTGCGGCGCAACCAGCGGCCGAGCGGGGTGACGCGCGGGTCACTGTGGAGCTTGAACAGGCGGCGATCAGGGTAGATCGACTGCGCCATTAGCCCCTCGCGCTGCTCCTCCGCACCGGGCACCATCGTCCGGAACTTGATGATCCTGAACCGCCGCCCGCCCCGCCCCACCCGCTCCTGGCGGAACAGCACCGACCCACGTGAGTCGAGCTTCACCGCAAGCGCGATGACGGCAAGCAGCGGACTGATCAGGACCAATCCGAGCGTCGAGGCTACGATGTCCACGAAGCGCTTAACGAATAGCTGGCCGCCGCGCAGCGTGGGCGCCGACAGCTCGACCAGCGGCTGATGATGGCGCCAGATCACCGTCGGCTGCACGCCCGCCAGCTCGATCGCGCGCGGCACCGAGAACACCTGACATCCCGCCGTCAGCGCCGCGTCCACGACGTCATGGAATCGCCCGTCGCTCAGATATCCGCACACCACCACCGTCTCGGCGCCGGACTCGTGCAGCACCGCCGCGAAGTCCACGATGTGGCCGAGCGCCGCCGTCGACGGCGGGACGTGTACATCGAGGAAGCCGAGCACCTGGTGCTCCGAGCCGTTGGTGAACGCCGGGCCGCGCACCGCCTCGGCGCAGTCCTCGGCGGGACCCACGAACAACGTCCGCAGCGCCGTGTTGCGCCGCGGCGCCACCAGCTCGATCACCCGATCGAGCAGCAGCCGCTGCGACAGCAAGCCGAGCCAAACGAGGACAGTCGTCAGCGAGTACTGAAGGGCCACGACCTCCATGCCCCGCGTCCAGATCGTCGCCCAGAGCGGCAGCGAGGTCGCGAGGGCGCAGGCGTAGAACAGACGCTTCGCATCCTTGCGCTGGTCGCCAGGGCCGTAGTTGCCAGTGACGAACAGCCCGACGAGGAGCGCGACGGCGAACTGCCAGCCGTTCAGAATGCCTTTGGGGAGGATCTCCACAAACGGCGTGGCGATCACGGTGCCGAGCACCGACTCATCGCGAATCGCGCGCAGCAGCGCGCGCATGACGTAGAAGGAGGCGAGATCCGCGATTAGGAGAATCGCGAAGCGACGAACGGCGCGATACAGATGGCGGCGGAGATTGACCTGCGCCCGCCGTTGCAGCCCCATCCGCACGTTGACGGGCGTGCGGCGCCGCTCGCCCGACGACGGCGCGACGCCGCGCGATCCCGTGCGGGACGGGGTCGGCGTCTCCGTGTGCGACGCGGGGACCGGATTTGTGATGTGGAAAGACTCGGCTTCGGCTTCCACCAACCCACTCCGAACGCAAAAAGTGACTAGGCTGACTCCGCGCGTTAGGGCGCCAAGGGATCGCGAATATAGCCCGCGCCCAAGCACCTGACTAGAGCAGATATGGCCTCGGGGTGTGACATTGCGGAGCCCATTGACTCGGCCGCCGCGCCGAGCGTACCCTGGTGCATGCAGTCGCCCGCTTCCCCCCGCGTTTATTTGGTTACCGATCGGCACCGCCGTCCCGTATCGTGCCCGCATGCCCGTAACCCTCAAACTCTCCCGCAAGTTCTACGAGGCCCTCGGGGAGGACGTCACGAACGAATTCGTGGACGCTCTGAATAGCGTGGACGCCGCCTATCGCTCGGAACTCCGGGACACTCTTGAGCATCACTTTTCGCGCTTCGAAGCCAGGCTCGAGCAGCGGCTTGCCGAATTCGCCCGTGACCTGGCGGACCGCCTTGCACAACTCGAGTCCCGCCTCACCTGGCGGATGTTCGCGTTCTGGGCGCCTACGGCGCTCGCCGTCATCGGCAGTAGCGCGGGCGTGATCAGTCTGCTGCTGCGTCGCTGAACCACACATCACACCAGCTAAGCCGGTCCCTTCGCTGCGCTCAGGGCAAGCTCTTCAGGACACGGTTAAAAATGACCCGAAACGGCCAAGACCCCATTGACTCGGCCGCCGAGCCGAGCGTAGCGTGGACCATGCGACGTTTCGGTCCCATTCGTGCGTTTCCGGTCCCCCCCTTCCCGCCCGGGAGCGCCAGATTCCCCCATGCCCGTCACTGCCCGGTTGTCGCGCAAGTTCTACGAAACGTTCGGGGAGGACGTCACGAACGAGCTCGTGGATTGGTTCAATAGCGTGGACGCGACGTATCGCGGTGATCTGCGCGAGCTCAACGAGCTCAACTTCGGGCGCTTCGATGCCAAACTCGAGCAGCGGCTCGCGGAACTCGATGCCAAGTGGATCGTCCGCTGGACGGGACTGGACGCGAAGCTGGGCGAACGCATCGCCGAGTTGCGCGGAGAAATAAAGGCAGAGTTGGCCATGCTCAAGGGTGAGCTGCTCGCGCAGATCGGGGACCTCCGAGGTGACACGACGGCGGCGATCGGACGCGCCCAGTCCGCCACCATCAAGTGGATGTTCACCTTCTGGGCCCCGACCGCCATCGCCATCATCGGCACCGCCATCGGTGTCGTCGCCCTGCTGCTGCGCCGCTAAACCCGCGTCGCCCTTCAGGGCGCGTGCCCTGGCCGGACCACACGCTGAAGCGTGGGCCCGGTACATCGCTGTGCCTAGGCACAGTGCCGGGTCGGGCCCAGGCTTGAGCCTGGGACCGGCCGCGCGCCCCACACCATTGACTCGGCCGCCGAGCCGAGCGTATGCTCGGCCCATGCGTCAATCGGACCCCTGCCGCAATGATTGGATGCTCGCTCGGGCATCAGCCCACGACACATTGCGGGTCCCCCTTCACGGACCAGGACGTGCCCGTCACCGCGAAACTGTCCCGCAAACTCTACGAGACGTTCGGGGACGAGGACACGAACGAGCTCGTGGACTTGTTGAATAGCGTGCACACCTACCGTGGGGACCTGCGCGAGCTGAACGAAGCGAACTTCGTGCGGTTCGAGGCCAAGCTCGAGCAGCGCCTGGCCGAGCTCCGGCGTGATCTCTCGATCGAGATCTCACACGCCCAGCAGGCCACGCTGAGCGAGCTCTCGCACGCCCAGCAGGTCACGCTCAAATGGCTGTTTACATTCTGGGTCCCCACCGCCGTAGGGATCATCGGCACCGCCATCGCCGTCGGCGCGTTGCTGCTGCGCAGTTAATCACCACGGAAAGCCCTTTGCCTCCGCGCCGGACCACACGCTGAAGCGTGGGCCCGGTACATCACTGTGCCTAGGCACAGTGCCGGGTCGGGCCCCGGCTTAAGCCTGGGAACGGGCGCGCCCGCCACCATTGACTCGGCGGCCGAGCCGAGCGCACGCTCGCGCACCGGCGCTTCACCGTGGACGAGTACCACCGCATGGCCGAGGTCGGCGAGCGCGCCGAGTCAAGGTGCTTCGTGGCCGGCTTGCCCAGGTAGTATTACTCAGGTATACTGCTGGTATGAAAACCGCCATTTCCCTGCCAGACGAGCTCTTCAGCTCAGCCGACTCGCTGGCACGGAAGCTCGGCATTTCACGCAGCCGGCTGTTCGTCGTCGCGCTGACTGAGTACCTGGCCAAGCACCGGACGGCGAAAGTGACTGAGCGGCTGAATGCGGTCTACGCGGCCGAACCGAGTCAACTCGACGAACCCGTCCGCCGCAGGCAGCGACGTATCGCCGCGCGTTCCGAGTGGTAATCCAGCGTGGTGAGGTCTGGTGGGCTGACCTCGGGGAGCCACAAGGCTCCGAGCCGGGGTTCCGTCGTCCCCTGTTGATCGTGCAATCCGATGCTTTTAATCGAAGCCGCATCGATACCACGATGGCGGTGGCCTTGACTTCCAACCTGCGCCTGCTGGACGCGCCCGGGAATGCGCTGGTGCCGAAGCGCGAGTCGGGGCTCCCGAAGGACTCGGTCGCGAACGTCTCCCAGATCCTGACGCTGGATCGACGAGACTTGACTGACCGGGCCGGCGGGGTTTCGGCAGACACGCTGGCCGCGGTGAATACCGGACTCCGACTCGTCCTCTCCCTTTAGGGCATCACCGCTCCGGACCACACGCTGAAGCCTGGGAACGGGAGCGCGCCCCCGGTGGTGGCCCAGTTTCATTGTAACAGCCGAGCGGGGTCCAGCAGGGAGATTATGTCCTCCACCCGCCAGACCCGATCCGTCACCCCCGCCGCCATCGCTGGCGTGGTGTGAATCCCGCCCACCTGCTTGGTCAACGTCTGGTGGACCCGGCAGTAGTTGTAGTGCATGGCGAACAAGGCGAAGGCGTGGGCGTGATTCTCGACCTTCTTGCTGAACGCATTGGTGAGTCGGGTGTAGCGGCGCGACTGCATCCGCACCGTAAGGTTGGACCGCTCGACGTAGGACGTGGACACAAACGCCCTGGCCGGCTTCCCGCTGACCCACGTCTTGTCCGCCCCGACGCACACGGGCGGGCTGTACTTCGTATCGTCGCCCACGGCCTGCCCGTACCGCTTCACCAGCATGGCGTAATCCACGTCGAAGTGGAAAGCCTGCGTCACGGCGGTCAGGTACATGTGGTGGCCGTCCGTGGTTACCTGTACGCGGTTGGCGAGCCGCGACGCTACGTCGCGCATGAACTCGCCAGCAGCTTCCGGCGTCCGATTTCCCACTAGCCATGAGACCAGCAGCTTCGAGTCGGGGTCAATGGCCGTGAACGTCCAGATATCGCCATGGCCCGGCTGCGTGGCCCGCCGCGCCTTCGCGCCGACGAACGCCCACAACTCGTCAATCTCCAGCCGCTTCGCTGGCAGATTGCGCAGCGTGTGGTCCTGATAGATCGCGCACAGTTTCCCGACTTCAACCAGCAGCTTGAGGACCGTGGTCCGCGACACGCGGACGATCCGAGCGGTTGCCCGGACGGAGGAGCCTTCACAGAGGGCCGCCAGTATCGCGGCGCGTTTAGCAGTCGTGAGGACGTTCATTGTAACAGGCAATCTACTCAAACGCTCACGCATAGGCAAGGCCACCCCCGAATAGGACCCGAAGCTAGGCGGGCCGGTTCGGCCTGTCAATCGTCGTCCGGGCATTGCGTAAGTGCCTGATTCGTGGTATCTTAGCGCCACCAAAGCGGTGACTTTCGACTTCGGGGTGCCCGTGACTGCAAGCACGCATGAACTAGCTCCCGCCCAAGCCCACCAGTTCACGTTCTCTGAGTTCTTTGCCGGCGGCGGCATGGTCCGGGCTGGCCTCGGTCCTCAATGGCGCTGCGTCTTTGCCAATGATTTCGACTTCAAGAAGAGCGCGATCTACCGGCAGAACTGGGGAGATGGCGCGCTTCTCACGAAGGACGTGCGCACCGTTGAGGCCGCCGAGGTTCGGGATTCCGCGGACTTGGCTTGGGCGTCCTTCCCGTGCCAGGACCTCTCGCTGGCTGGCATGGGAGCGGGGTTGAAGGGCGACCGGTCCGGGACGTTTTGGCCGTTTTGGGAGCTGGTCACCAAACTGAGCGGCGCGGGTCGCGGTCCTCGCGTCGTCGCCTTGGAAAATGTGTGCGGTACGCTCACGTCGCACGGCGGGAAGGACTTCACCGCCATCGCCAAGGCGCTCGCGGATGCCGGTTACCACTTCGGCGCACTGGTAATTGACGCCGCCCTCTTCGTCCCGCAGTCACGGCCGCGCTTGTTCATCGTGGCCGTGGCGGGCGACCTTGCCATACCGCCCGCTCTGGTCGCGGCGGAGCCAACGGCCCGCTGGCATTCGCGCGCACTGCGCACGGCGCACGGCCGGCTGGACGAGGAAACGCGCCAGCATTGGGTGTGGTGGAATATGGCCGCCCCCGCGCGGCGCACGATTCGGTTGAAGGACCTCATTGAGGATGAACCGTCGAGCGTTGCGTGGCACACGCGGGACGAAACGGCCAAACTCCTCGGCATGATGAACAAGCGCAACATGGACAAGGTCCGTGACGCGAAGAAGGCGGGCAAGCTCACGGTCGGTACTGTCTACAAGCGCACCCGCCATGACGATGACGGGGATAAGGTGCAGCGGGCCGAAGTCCGATTTGACGGGGTGGCGGGCTGTCTCCGCACGTCGTCGGGCGGGTCCAGCCGACAATTAATCGTCGTCGTGAAAGGCGAGAAGGTGCGCTCGCGCTTGCTCTCTAGTCGAGAGACAGCCCGCTTGATGGGCTTGCCCGACAGCTACGCTTTGCCAGAGAACTACAACGAGGCGTATCACCTCACGGGCGACGGTGTGGTTCTCCCGGTCGTTCGGCACTTAGCCGATCAAATCCTCGAACCGATCTTGGCACCGAAAGCGACAGTGATTCACCTGGTCGCATGAGCGTCATTCCCTGCCAGCGGAACAAGGATCTCAAGAAGCAAATCGTCGAGTTGGCCGAGGTGTTTCGGACCGAGGCTCACACGCTCGGCACTCATGGCCTGTCCGAGAGGGATTTCTACCAAGGCGGCCTGTTTCGTGGCGTGATTGAACGTCTCCGCGGGCAGTTCGCTGCGACGATGAACCCGAAGCGCGACTTCGTGCGGTTGGTCCTGAACCATATGCAGGACCGTGCGCTTATTTACAATTGGGAATCGTCCGGCGGCGCGAACAGGCACGACTACACCGTCACCCTTCCCGATGGCCGTGTGTGCGTCATTGAGCTTAAGGGCTGCCTCGATGGTAACAACACGACGATCTTCGAGCGCCCAGCCCACGCCCAGGAGTTCATTCTGTGGAGTATTTGCGAAAACCCGGGCGGCGATCCTCGGCGGAACGTCTGGTCTGGCATTCACACACGGTTGAGCGCAGAGATCATTGCGAACGAAAAGCAGGTGGACGGGCTGGTCGTGTGGGATTGGCTCTGCGGGACGGTGGCGCGTCCCTGTCCGAAGCTGGCCCTCCGCGAGGGGCGTCAAACAGAAGTGGGACCGTATCTCCTCACGCCCCCATGCATCTACCTGTTCCCTGCGACCATTCCGAGCGTCCGAAACAACCCCAACCCGGAGCCGCACCATCTGGCAGACGTTCGATTTCTCGCGGCCATCCATCAGTGCTTCGGCGGCGACGACGCCGAGGTCAACCGCGTCAGGTTTTTCGTTGCCCATAAGGGGAAGGAACTGGTCCGGACGACAACAGTTGAGCGGGGCGGCGTGATGCAGCAGCGGTCAACCGCGACGCCTATCCGGCGGCGCTAAGGCGACGGCGCAGTCGGCGAAGCCAGCCATTCTCTCTTAGCTCGTGCTCCCAAACTTGCAGAGTCCGGTAGCCAGCTCGCCGAAGGGCGCGCCGATTGCGCGCATCCCGCGCTCGGTTCCGGGCGACCTTTGGAATCCAGTAGTTGCGTCTCGTCGCGGGAGCGTCGCCTGCACTGCATCGCGTACACCCATGCCAGAAGCACCCGTGAACGTGCAGCGCCACGCGCGCCTTGGGGAATACGAAGTCGGGGCTTCCGGGGACGTGGGGAAGATGCCGCCGCCATCCGGTAATGCCCGCTTGCCGCAGGGCGCGCACAACCCGCAATTCGGTACTCGCGTTGCCGCGACTCCGAACGCGGGACATGATCGCTGAACGCTTGGCAGGGCTGAACACGTCGGCCATCTGAGGGGTCCTACTCGCTGCGGGGCTTCGCCCATCGTTTGCGCGCGGCTTTCTTCGCGCTGGCCGTGAGCCGCCGGGGACTGAGCGCCGCCGCGCGTGCCTTGCCGCCCTTCTTCCCGCCCTTCCGCCCGCGCTCGACTGCCGCCGCGTTCTTCTCGGCAGGTTCGGAGCCAGGCACAGTCTTGGGCCGCTCCCCGATGGCCTCTTGGAGCGTGCGGAAGGCCGTCTCGGCGGTATCCTCGCGGAGCTTAGAATCGTCCGAATCGCGGAACTTGCGTTGCCGTGGCATGGGCTAAGAATTTTTTCCTATCTAGCGGGGTTCGGTACCGGCTGTAGGTTGGACAAAACGCACCCCTAACCGGAGGCCGGTATGGCAAAAGTCGCGCCCTTCCATAGCAGTAAGACTAAGGACGTCTACCACGATTGTAACACCTGTACCGAGGGGAACAACATCGAGCCCCAGTACAAGACCGCTGGTACCGGCAATCTGCCTCGGTGTAAGAACTGTGCGGAACGTGATCGCCTTGGTACCTGCTAACGGGCTTGGTACCCGTGGGTGACATGCGGAGTGCGTTCTAGCCGGTCGCAGTGATCCGCGATCAGGACGCCGAGGGTGGGGAGCGACACTCCCCACTTTTCGGCTAGCTGGACGAACGTCAGCCCGTTTGAGTGAATCTCCCAACACAGAATCTCCCCGAAACTGGCCCCACAGCCGGTAGGCCGCGCCTCATACTGTTCCTCTATGAGGCGTCTATATAGTTCCACTCGGGGTTCCTCTACAAGGTTTGTCACGGATCAAACTGGGCCACTACCCGCCGGGGCGCACCCTTGACCTAAGTCGAGATACCGGCTTGATTTCGCGGGCTTGAGCGGGACTTTTTGGAGCAGCATGCGCGAGGGGTATTTTGCCGACCATCAATCAGCTCGTCCGGCATGGACGCAGGGATGTCGAGAAGAAGGAAAAGGCGCCGCACCTGCGCGGCAACCCGCAGAAGCGGGGCGTGTGCACCCGCGTGTACACCACCACGCCGAAGAAGCCGAATTCCGCGCTGCGCAAAGTGGCGCGCGTCCGGCTGACGAATGGGTTCGAAGTGACGGCGTATATCCCCGGGGAAGGGCATAACCTGCAGGAGCACTCGATCGTCATGATCCGCGGCGGCCGCGTGAAGGACCTGCCCGGCGTGCGCTACCACATCATCCGCGGGACGCTCGACGCGGCCGGGGTGAACGAGCGCAAGCAGTCGCGGTCGAAGTACGGCGCCAAGCGTCCCAAGGAGGCCGGGAAGTGAGTCGTCGCAAGAAGGCGGTGCGCCGGCCGGTGCCGGCGGATCCGCGCTACGACAGCCAGACGGTGTCGAAGTTTCTGAACAACCTGATGTCGGCCGGCAAGAAGTCGCTGTCGGAGCGGATCTTCTATTCGGCGATGGATCTGATCGAGCAGCGCACGGGGCAGCCCGGCGTGAACGTGTTCAAGCAGGCGCTGTCGAACGTGAAGCCGGCGCTGGAAGTGAAGTCGCGCCGCGTGGGCGGCGCGACGTATCAGGTGCCGGTCGAAGTGCGGCCGGAGCGGCGCACGGCGCTGGGCATGCGCTGGATCATTCAGTACAGCCGCGCGCGCAAAGAGAAGACGATGGCGGAGCGCCTGGCCGCCGAGCTGATCCTCGCTTCGAAGGGTGAAGGCGAGACCATTAAGAAGAAGGAAGACACGCACCGGATGGCGGAAGCCAACCGGGCGTTCGCCCACTACCGCTGGTAGGAGTGGGTCAACCCCGCGGCGGGCCGCGGGGTTCTAGCGGAGCGAGACCGGCCCATGCTGGGCGTCTGGTCGCCCCGCGTTTTTGCTGAATAAAGGGACGCAATGCCACGCACGACACCGCTCGACCACATTCGGAATATCGGCATCATGGCCCACATCGATGCCGGGAAAACGACTACGACCGAGCGGATCCTCTACTACACGGGCCGCACCTACAAGCTGGGTGAGGTGCACGACGGCACGGCCACGATGGACTGGATGGAGCAGGAGCAGGAGCGCGGCATCACGATTACCTCCGCCGCCACGACCGCCTTTTGGCCGCGGCTCAACCAGCAGTACCGCATCAACATCATCGACACCCCGGGACACGTGGACTTCACCGTCGAAGTCGAGCGCTCTCTGCGTGTCCTCGATGGTGCGATCGCAGTGTTCAGCGCGGTCGAGGGTGTCGAGCCGCAGTCTGAGACCGTGTGGAAGCAGGCTGAGCGCT
>JAUYMQ010000247.1 GCA_030698575.1 Deltaproteobacteria bacterium | reverse complement strand
CCCCAGGCGCCTTCACGTGCTCGCCGCGCCAGGCGAGAAGGACATCGTGGACGCCCGACCGCTAGCGCCCGACGACGAGATCGTCTTCATGCGAAGCGACCTGGGTTCGCTGCCGCCGCGAGGCGAAGCACCGCCGGGGAGCCGCAGAGGCGCGCTCATCGAGATCGATCGGGGCGGCGCGGCCGCGCTCTTCGCCTTCGACGCGCCGCCGCCGCGCTCAGCCCGCCGTTACGTTCGAAGCAATGCACGGGGAGATCGCATCGAGGCGCGCTCCTACACACTCGAATTCTCGCGCGCCCACCCCGGCATCCTCGAAACCCTCCGCCTGCATCCCCTCGAAACAGAGCCGCCCCCCGAATCAACGACCCTCCACGCGGGCCCGGAGACGCCCGACATCCTCGACCGGGTGAAGATCCGCATCAGCGGCCGGCTGCTGCACGTTATTCCCCTGCGCGCGAGCGAGCGCGATATGGAAATCCACGTGGAGGGGTTGCGCGCGGGCCCGGTGCGCGTGGTGCGCGGCGTCCGCCAGCGGGTGCGCCTCATGCCCGGCTACCGCTCGCCCTGGGTCGATGAGGCCCAGATCTTCTACCCGGACGGCTTCGAGTTCCCGCTCTGGTTCGCCAAGCCGCCGGCGATGAGCCAGATCGTTACGCGCCTCTCCTTCCGCGTGGGTCCCGACTGGAGCCCTGCTGCGCGCGGCATGCGCCTCCAGGTCGCCGGCGCAGAGGCGCCGTTCGTCGTGGACGGGCGGATGGACGTCGCCGAACGGGCGCTGGATGCGACGCGCGCTTCCTGGTCGGTGCTCATCGGTGAGCAGGCAGCGTACTTCTCATGGCTCGACCGGGGGAGTGAGGGCGACGATGTCGCGGCCCCGAAGGTCAGGATCCGCTACCGGGACAACGCGGATCGGCCCGACGCCCCGGAGAACCATCCGGGAGAGATCGGATCGCTTGCCTACGAGGTTCATGATGCCACCGGCCTGCCGGCGGGCGACTACCGCTGGACCGTCCGGACGCTCGTGCTTCCTGGCTTCATGCCGGGTGACGCGCCGATGGTTCTCGATGCGCTGGGCCCCGCCACGCTCCACCAGGTGATCGAGATACCGCCAGGCCCCCGGGAGTCATCACCGTGACCCCCGCGTTCGGGCGCGTCTGGCGGACGCTGCGAGGCCTCTGGCGCTGGTTCGGGATCGCCGCAGCCCTGACCGTCTGCGGCACGCTGAGCATCCCGACGCTCGCGCTCACCGGGAGCGGCCGGCTCGGCCACAGGCTGTTCGCCCGAGCCTGGGGGCGCTTCATTCTCTTCTGGTGCGGGGTGGAACTGCGCGTGGAGGGGCTGGAGAACCTCGATGCCGGCCGGTCCTGCGTGATCGTGGCCAACCATGTCTCGCACTACGGTTTCTACGCCGCAGCGGCCGCGCTGCCGCTCCAGTGGCGCGCAGTCATCCGCGCGGAGATGCGCAAGATCCCGCTGTTCGGATACGTGGCGGATCGGGCGGGGCACGTCTTCATCAGGCTGGGGGACCGGGCGCGGGCCGAGGCGGATCTGCGCGAGGGGATCACGCGGCTTGGCGAGGGCTACACACTGCTGGTTTTTCCGGAAGGGAGGCCCGGCCCCGTGGCGGGGCTCCATCGCTTCAAGCGGGGGGCTTTCCGGCTGGCCATTGAAGCGGGCGTACCGGTCATACCCATGGCCCTCGAGGAGACATACGAGCCGGGAGAGCCGGGAGAGCGCGGCGCGTGGCACGCCGCGCCCCGCCGGATCCGCGTGTCCATCGGCCCGGCCGAGTCGACGGCAAACCTTGGCGAGGACGACGCCGGGCCGCTCGCGGAGAAGCTCGCGGCGGTGATCGGGGCGCGGATGGGAACGGGCTAGCGCCCCCCGCGGCGCCGCTTCCGCCGCCCGCCCTTCGGCCGCGCTTTGCCGGGCGGCTGTCCCCCCGACTCCTTCGGCCGCGCTTTGCCGGGTTGCTGTTGCCGCGGGCCCTTCGGCGCCGCGCCTTCGAGCCAGCGAGGCGCCGCCAATCCGCCCTCGTCCGACTTTCCGAGCAGCGCGAAGTCGATCGTGCGACGATCCACGTCAACGGCGTCCACCCGCACAGTCACGCGCTCGCCGAGGCTAAAGCGGCGCTTGGTCACGCGGCCGGCCAGCTGGAAGAGCCGGGGGTGGAACACGTAGTCGTCGTCGTAGAGCGTCCGCAGCGGGACGAGTCCCTCCAGGAAGTACTTCGCCAGCTCGACGAAGAAGCCGAACTTGGTTACCCCGGAGATGAATCCTTCATACTCCTGCCCGATCTTGTCGACCATGAACTGCGCTTTCTTCAGCGCCACGATATCGCGCTCGGCGTTCATCGCCAGCCGCTCCCGCCGGGAGGTGTGATCGCCCTGGTCGAGGAGCTGTTGCGTGAGCTTCGCCGCGCTGTCGCGGGCCACGTCGCCCGAGCGGAAGACGCGCTTGAGAATCCGGTGGTTGATCAGGTCGGGGTAACGGCGTATGGGCGAGGTGAAATGACAGTAGTGCTCGAAAGCCAGACCAAAATGCCCCGCATTCTTCGGGGAGTAGCGCGCCTGTCGCATCGAGCGGAGCAGCACCTGGTTGATCAGGTGCTCCTCGGGGCGCGCCTTCACGCGGCTGAGAATCGAAGCCAGATCCTTCGGCCGGACTCCCCGCTTGAGATCCAGCGTGAAGCCGAAGGCTTTCGCCAGCTCTGAGAACTCCTTCATGTCCTGCGCTTCCGGGGGCTCATGGACGCGGTAAAGGACCGGCGCTCCACGCCCCTCGAGGAACTCCGCCACGGCCATGTTCGCCTGGAGCATGAACTCCTCGACTATCCGGTGAGCGATGTTGCGCTGGCGCTTCACGACGTCTTCTGTCTTCCCCTGGACGTCGATGATGAGCTCGGCTTCCGGCAGGTCGAAGTCGATGCTTCCCTTCTCCATCCGGCCGGCGACGAGGCGGCGGGCGAGGGTTTCCACGCGGCGGAGGTGATCGATGAGATCCATCGTGCGTTTCCCCGGATCACCTTCCCCCGTCAGCGCCGCGGCTACTTGCGTGTAGGTGAGCCGGGCATGGCTCCGGATGACGCTCTCGAAGACCCGGTAACCCGTCCGGCGCCCGGAGGCGTCAAATTCCATCTCGGCCGTGAGCGTGAGGCGTTCCTCCCCTTCCTTCAGGCTGCAGATGCCCGCCGAGAGCACGGGGGGAAGCATGTGGATCGCGCGATCAGGAAAATAAACGCTGGTCCCCCGCGCATAGGCCTCCCGGTCGATAGCGCTCCCCTCGCGCACGTAATGCGCCACGTCGGCGATCGAGACGCGCAGTCGGGTCGCGCCGCCTGAAAGCTCCTCCACCGCGACGGCGTCATCGAAATCGCGCGCCGTCTCACCGTCGATGGTCACCGTAACCTGGTCCCTCAGATCCCGACGCCCCTCCCGATCGCGGGCCGAAATACTCGCCGGACAATCGGCGGCCTCCTTCTCCGCGTCCGGCGCGTAGCGCACGGGGAGCCCGAAGCTCAGAGCGACTACCTGGAACTCCACGTTCGGATCGGACGCATCGCCCAGGATCTCGGCCACCCGGCCGAAGGCGCCGGCCTGCTCGGTCGGGAAGCTGGTCACCTCGGCCACGACCACGGTCCCGTCGGGGGCGTCCATCTCGTGCCCCTGGGCCACGCTGACCGGCCCGATCCCCCGCGCGCCGTAGGGATGGACGATGGAGAACTTCTTGTATCGCTCGATCTTGCCCGCCACCCGGGGATGGGCGCGCTCTATAACGCGCACCACCGAGCCGCTCGGGCGCGAGCCCCGCCGGTTGATGCGCGCGAGCACCCGGTCGCCCTGGACCAGGCCCTGGGCGGCTCGCGGCGAGAGGAAAAGATCAGGGCTCCCTGCCTCCTCGGGAATCACGAAGGCGAAACCCTCGTCGAAGCGCTGGACGCGCCCGGTCACCATCTCGCGCGAGCCGGGGGTCTTGTAGCGATTTCCTGCGACTTTCACGATGAGCCCCTCATCCACCATCTCGGCGAGCATGCGCTTCAGAAAGCGCCGCTCGTCGGTTCGGAGATTGAAATGGGAACGAATGGTCTTGAGCGTGACCGCGTGCTGCGAGCGCGCCTCCAGAAAGGCGACGATGACAGGCGGGGTGATCATGCGAACTCGGGTCGTCTGGCGGCCGGCGTGACGCCGGGCCCGCCCTGGGATCGGTCGGAGGGTCGCCTCGGTCCGCCGGGGAGAACGTGGCCGGATCGATGGGCTACGGGCCTGTTCACGCGGCGGCGATTGACGGGCGGGTCGAGGGCAGTATAATGGCGGCGTTCAGAGGTGGCAACGACATAGGGCCCAGGTGGCGGAATTGGTAGACGCGCCAGGTTCAGGGTCTGGTACCCGCAAGGGTGTGCTGGTTCGATTCCAGTCCTGGGCACCATTAATGGGGACGTTCACCATTTTCCCCGGTCGCCGTCGCGTTCCTGAGACGGGCACCGAAAATGGTGAACGTCCCCATTATTTCACCCACCCCCCCGCGCGAGCGCCGCACTTTCCCGGGAACTCCCATGAGCTGGAAGCGTGAACTGGAAGAGCTCGAGCGTCGCAGGGCGATGGCGGCCCGGATGGGCGGCGAGGAGCGCG
>JAUYMQ010000244.1 GCA_030698575.1 Deltaproteobacteria bacterium | reverse complement strand
TCCGATCAGCGTACCTGACGGTAGGTGGCGCGCGCGGGAACCGAGATGATCGCGTCGGTCACGGCATTCCAGGCGGTGAGCCGGCGCCCCCAGACGCACCCGCTGTCGAGGCCGCGCACCCGCTCGGTCCGGAGGAAGCCGCGGGAGGCCCAGTGCCCGCAAACGACTTTTCGCTTGCCGCGGTAATGCGCGTCCCAGGGCGCGAAGCCGGGCGAGGGGGTCCGGTCGTCCGTCGGGCGGCGCCCCGCGGAATCGCAGTGGCGCACCCCCGTCATGAACCGGAGATTCTCGTCGTCCCAGGGGATCTCGCCCCGCGACACGGCCTCCTCGAGCGGGGCCGCGATCGCGCGCGGGTCGCGCCAGCGAGGATGAAGTCCCGCGTGAACGAGAATGAGGTCATCCCAGACGCGCACGAGCGGCCGCGCGCGGAGCCAGGCGAGCAACTCCTCGCGGTCCTTCGCCTCCAGGATGTCGCTGATCGTGTCGTCCTTGCGCGTTGGCCGCTCGCCGGCAGCGACGCCGAGTAGATGCAGATCGTGGTTCCCGAGAACGCTCCCTGCACCGAGCGCCATCACGCGCCGGAGCGCGCGGGCCGAAGCGGGGCCGCGATTGACGAGATCGCCTACGAACCAGAGATCGATGAGCGCCGGATCGTAGTCGATGGCGGCGAGGAGATCTTCCATCTCATCGGCGCACCCCTGCACATCGCCCACGAAAACGCGCGCTCTCACCCGGGAATCCTCCAGAGGAGCCTGGGGCCGCCCGCTTGCCGTCGGAGCGGCGGGCGGCGTGCCTCTCACGCCGCAGAGGGGATATACTACAAACCCCCTCCCGGGAGAAATGAAATGCTCACACGCGGCGCACCGGCCCGCTGGCGAATCTCCAGAGCGATGGTTCTCACGCTGGCGCTTCTGGCCGGGCAGGCCTCCTCCGCGGCCGGCGGCGGGAGCCCCCTCGATCTTTTCGGCCACGAACTGGTTGATCTGACCCATCCCTTCGAGAGCCGGACGATCTACTGGCCCACCGCCGCTTCGGGCTTCGAACTTACCCAGCTGGCCCATGGCCACACGGACGCGGGCTACTTCTACGCCGCCAACGCGTTTCGTGCGCCGGAGCACGGGGGGACGCACCTGGATGCGCCGGAGCACTTTGGCGAGGGAAAACAGACGGTGGATGAGCTGCCTCTCGATCAGCTGATCGCGCCCGCCGTGGTCATCGATGTCTCGGCGCGCGCGGCCCAGGATCACGACTACCGGCTGAGCGCCGCCGACGTGCTGGCCTTCGAGAAGATGCACGGGAGGATCGCGCCGGGCACGCTGGTGATCCTCCGGACGGGATGGAGCCGGCGCTGGCCGGACCGCAAGGCCTACCTCGGAGACGACACGCCGGGAGACGCCTCGAAGCTTCACTTCCCGGCCTTCGGTGAGAGCGCGGCGAAGCTGCTGGTCACGGAGCGCCGCGTGGCCGGACTCGGGGTCGACTCGGCCTCGCTCGATCACGGCCCCTCGAAGGACTTCATCGTGCATCAGATCGCGGCCACCGGGAACGTGCCAGGTCTCGAAAATCTGACCAATCTGGAAAAGCTGCCGCCGACCGGCGCGGTGATCATCGCACTCCCCATGAAGATCGCCGGGGGATCCGGGGCGCCCGTTCGCGCGATTGCCATCCTCCCCCGCGCCGGCGCAGAGGCGGGGAAAGAGGTCGCGCGGTAGAGGTTACCGCCGGTTGCAGAAGAGTTTCAGAGAACATGGGCGTGGAGAAGTGGGACAGGGCGAAAGAGGGGCCGGTGACCTAGGCGGCGCTGCGGCGCAAGCTCGAGGCTGGCGACTGCCAGGCGGTCCCCCGCGGGACGGTTCACAGCGCGGAAGTCGTGGGCGACGAGGCGGTAGTGAGCCTCGACGCCACGAAGGACTGAGTCTCACCCGATCAGCGCCCCTTGAACTTCGGTGGGCGCCGCTCCATCAGCGCCATCATGGCCTCCTGCGCGTCTTCCGTCTGCAGCAGGGACTGCATGTCGGGCACCACGCGCTCGATGGCGGCTCCCTCTCCCCGCTCGAGCGCGGCCCGGCCGGATGCGATGGCGCCCCGCACCCCCAGCGGCGCTGCGGCGGCCATCGTCTCGGCAATCTCGACGGCGCGTTCGAGCTGCTTCCCCGGCTCGACCACTTCCTGGACGACTCCCAGCCTGTACGCCTCCGCCGCATCGAATTCGTCGCCGGTCAGCACGTACCGCATAGCGTTTCCCCAGCCGGCCGCCTGAATGAAGCGGAAGGTCCCGCCGCCCGCGGGATAGATGGCCACCCGCACTTCCTTCAACGCGAAGATGCTGTCGCTCGCGGCCACGCAGGTGTCGCTGGCCAGGGCCCACTCCGTGCCCAGGGTGAAGCTCCGGCCCTGCGTTGCGACGACCATCGGCTTCGTGCGCTTCTTGCCGTCGACGCCCCAGGGATCGACCATGCTATCCAGGAAGGGCCGCTCGCCGGAAGCCCAGGCGGGCGCGACGTTGGCGAAGTCGAGGCCCGACGTGAAATCGTGCCCTGCGGCGTGCACGACCGTGCAGCGGACGTCGGCGTCGGTCTCGGTTTCTGCAAAGGTGGTTCCGAGCTGGCGGAACATGTCGACGGTGAAGGCGTTTCGTTTTTCGGGCCGGTTGATCTGGATGAAGGCGAGGTGATCCTTCTTCTCGTAGAGAATCTCTGGCATGGCGCGTCCTCTTTCAGCTCACGGGTGACCCCGCCGCCGACGCCCGCCCGGGGCCGGAGACAGCGCCGAAAGACCCAGCGACCCTTCGCCGCCGGGCGCCCGGCCGGTTCGGCTGAACGCAGTTCAGCGGGAACGTGTTCTTCCCGCCTTCCGGCGTCCTGTGCTAGCCTCCGTTGCAGGTGTGGGCGGTCGGGGGTGGCTGCTCCGGAGGTGCGTGTGCTTCGAGTTTACGGATCACTGGAGTCGGGCAACTGTTACAAGGTGCGGCTCCTGCTGCGACAGCTCGGGCGCGAATACGAGTGGATCGAGATCGACATCCTGAAGGGCGAGAGCCGGACGCCCGCCTTCCTCGCCATGAATCCGAACGGACGCGTGCCGTTGCTCGAGTATGCCCCGGGGAAGCACCTCGCCGAGTCGAACGCAATTCTTAACTACCTGGCGGACGGAACGCCGCTCCTTCCCGCCGATCCGGAGACGCGCGCACGCATTCTTCAGTGGATGTTCTTCGAGCAGTACAGCCATGAACCCTTCATCGCCACCTCCCGTTTTTACCTCCATTTCCTCAAGCAGCCCGACAAGTACCGGCAGGCCCTGGAGGAGAAAAGCGGCCCCGGCTACGGAGCTCTCGACGTGATGGAAAACCACCTCCGTCGGAGCGATTACCTCGTCGCCGGGCGTTATAGCATCGCGGACATCGCCCTCTACGCCTACACGCATGTGGCCCACGAGGGGGGCTTCGATCTCGGGCGCTACCAGGCAATCCCCGCCTGGCTGGACAGGGTGAAGCGGCAGCCGGGCACCATCGGCATCACAGAGATCTAACGCTGCGCGACAAGAGAGCGGTTCCAAAGAAGAGGACGTGGGCCAGGTTGGGGGCCGCAGGCACGATGAACTCCCGCAGCACGGGGAAGGGGGCGACCAGCAGGACCGGAAGAAGGGTCAGCGCAACGGGGTTCGCCACCCAGGCCCGGCGCGGCAGTCCGCTTCGCCCACTCATCACTGCGCGGGCGTACAGGACAGTGATCGCGAAGGCCGCGAGGGCAAGCAGGATCCAGAGAGGGCCGAGAAAGGCGCCGTAACGCATGACGGCTTCGAAAGGATCCCCGCCGAGCCGGCCCGCCGCGCGATCGGCCGCAATGCTTACAGCGGTGATCCCGTGCACGACCGCGCCGAGCGCGGCACAGCCGGCGCCGAGTGTAAAGACGACTCTCGCGGCTCGCTCGCCGGCAGGTGCGATCAGAAGCGAGACGGCCCGGTATCCGAGCGCGTAGAGCGGGATAAAGAGCACACCGAGATAGTTTCCCAGCAGGAGTGTTCCGGCTGGCGGCGGCGGAAGGGAAGCGAAGGCAGCGCAGGCGCTGTTCCCGACGTAGAGAAGCATCAGGTCGCCGGCGCTTGCCAGCAGGGCCGCGATGGTCGCCAGAATCAGTGATAGGCGTATAGACATGGGTTCGACGCGCCACCCGGGGTCCCTGGATCTGATGGTGGCGAGGCGTCGCGGGAAGCCTAGCACGAGAGGGGAGAATGACGCATGAAGGATCCGTTCGGCTGGCTCGGCCGGAGCGGGCAGAAGCGCGCCTTTGCCGTTGTAACGGTCCTGACTCTTGTCCTGATCGCGGTGATGAGCGCCTTCGATCTGCCGCTCCGGACCGAAGCCGCACCCCAGGGCATTGTTTCATTCGAACTGGCCGGCAGTGCGGCGCGGGCCGGGGAGATTCTCGCGAGCTGGGACCAAGAG
>JAUYMQ010000097.1 GCA_030698575.1 Deltaproteobacteria bacterium | reverse complement strand
CAGGAAGGTCTCGCGGGCGTCCGGGGAGAGTTTATCGAGCTTCTCGGCCGCCTTGCGGCCCAGCTGCCGGGCCTCGAAATGCCGTTCGGGCGTGATCTCGTCCTGAAGCAGGTCAGGCGATTCGGTCACGTCGAGGCGCGTCCGCCCCAGTCGCTCGGCCGCGCGGTTCTTCTTCAGATAGTGGCGCCGAAGCAGGTTGCGCGTGATCCCGTACAGCCACCTCAGGAAGGCTCCCTCGCCGCGATAGCTCGACAGATTGGTCAGGGCGTGGACGAAGACGTTCTGAACCACGTCCTCGACATCCGACCTGTCCGAGAGCCGTCGCGAAACGAAGCCGAACACACGGGGAAAGTGGCGCTCGTACAGATCCTCGAACGCCTCCGGCGATCCCGCCAAGATCGCCTGAATCAGCGCATCGTCGTTCCGATGAGCCATAGGTCTGGTCGCTGGCATAGCCCCTCCAGTGCAAAAAAAACGCAGGCAATCCCCTACGAAACAGAGGAGTGCCCGCATTAGTCCGGAGTTCGGCTGCCACGATGCAGAGACGGCGGATCGTACAGCCCGGCATGGCCCAGCCGGGACCTGTTCGTGGCCTAACCTTCATTCGCGCGCGCGGCTATCTGCGAAACTCCGCACGTCACGCAGGAAGCCGAGGGGAGTCAGCTTCCTTCCATACGTCAGCAGGCTGTTTCAGTAGGGGGCGGGGCGGCCACCAGGGCCAGCCCCGACGTAACCCCGGCGCGTCAACAGGGGCGCCGCCCGGGGTTTCCACCCATGCTGAAAGCAAAATCCATGCCAAGGGGGTTTTAACCCCGCCTCCGCCAAGTTGACGGCAGTCCTAGAGAAAATCTTAACCGGACGGGCAGTTATTGCGATGTTTCGGGGCGCAGGGAAAAGTTTTTCCTGAAGTGAGAGAAAATTTGCCCATTCTGGGTAGATGGACGCCACGTCACGCTGGCGTGTCGGCGTTCGCTTGTGCTCCGCCGGCGTTTCAGAAGGGGGGCGGGAAGACGAACCACTCGCCGTCGATGCGCTTCCAACTGTTCTCGATTGTTTCGGTGACGTCCCAGAAGAAGACCACGTGCACGTGGCGGCCGACGAGGCGGACCTGGGCGCGCGCGGCGTCCGCGCCCTCGGGGGTAATGACGACGAACTCCGTCCGCTCGATGCGGTACTTCTTGAAACGCCGCCTGGCGAGAGTGTTCGTCAGGAAGGCGACGTAGTTCTCGAGCGCTTCCTCGGTCGTGAAGAAATCGCGAAAGCTCTCATTCGTGTAGAGGGCGTAGAGGTTCACCCGCTTGCCTTGAAGGAAACCATAGAGCGCATCCGCCCTGGCCTGCAGCCGTGCGTCGATCCCGGCGGTTCCGGTGTCGGGTGCAGCCGGCGGCTCTTCCGTGGCGGGGGGGTCGATCCAGGATTCCCCGGGTCCCCGAGGCTCCCCGGCCGGAACCGTGTCCTGGGCCCGGGCCGCGGGCGCCGCCGCGAGGATCAGGAGGGCAAAAAGCGCGATCAAGGCGATGGGATGTGGGCGGCGGTACAGGCTCATGCGCGACCCCTCTTGCGATCGAGCGCCGCATGCGCGGCGGCAAGGCGTGCAATGGGCACCCGGAAGGGAGAACAACTCACATAGTCGAGACCGATGCGGTCACAAAATGCCACCGATTTCGGCTCGCCTCCGTGTTCGCCGCAGATCCCCAGCTTGATCCCGCGCCGGGTGGCGCGCCCCCGCTCCACCGCGAGCTCGATGAGGGCTCCGACCCCGGGCAGGTCGAGGGTGACGAAAGGGTTCTCGGGGAGGATCTTGTGATCGACGTAGTAGGGCAGAAAGCCAACCGCGTCATCACGGGAGAAACCGAAGACAGTCTGAGTGAGATCATTGGTTCCGAATGAGAAGAACTCGGCCTCTTCCGCAATCTCGCCCGCGGTTACAGCCGCGCGGGGCAGCTCGATCATCGTGCCGACGAGATAAGCGAGCCGGATTCCGGTCTCCTTCCGCACCTCGGCCGCCACGCGGTCGATCATCGCCTTCACCGTACGGAGTTCCTGCACGTGCCCCACGAGAGGAATCTTGATTTCCGGCGAGACGGAGAGGCGCTGCCGGCGCAGTTCGCTCGCGGATTCGAGAATGGCCCGGGCCTGCATCTCGTAGATCTCCGGGTAGGTGATCCCCACACGGCAACCGCGGTGCCCCAGCATCGGATTGGTCTCGCGCAAGGCCTCGTTGCGCTCTCTCACCTGGGCCGGCGGGACGCCCAGGCCGTGGGCCACCTCGTCGATATCTTCGTTCTTCGAGGGTAGAAACTCGTGCAGCGGGGGGTCGAGCAGCCGGATCGTCACGGGGCGCCCGCCCATCACCCGGAAGATGCCGGTGAAATCCTCGCGCTGCATGGGCAGAAGCTTCTCGATGGCGCGCCGCCGCCCCTCGGCGTCCCCGGCGAGGATCATCTGCCGCACGATTCCGATGCGCGATTTTTCGAAGAACATGTGCTCGGTGCGGCACAGCCCGATCCCCTGGGCGCCGAAGGCGAGGGCCTGCGCCGCCTGGTCGGGAAGGTCCGCATTGGCCCGGATCTTGAGGCGGCCCAGGCCATCGGTCCATTTCATGATCCGGTCATAGAGCTGGAAGTCGTGCGACTGCTTCGGCTTGAGCTTCTTCTCGACCAGGACCTGCACGACCTCGCTCGCCTGAGCACCGATCTTCCCCTCGAGAACG
>JAUYMQ010000095.1 GCA_030698575.1 Deltaproteobacteria bacterium | reverse complement strand
CCTTTTCTTACTCTGTAAGAAAAGGGGACGCCTGGGGCTCACGTTGTTGAGGCACGTGAGCCCCAGGCGCCCCGCTGTTTTTCTTCCCGTGGAAGAAAAACCGCGTGGGGGGTTGGGGCGGTGGATATCCTCCGCTCCCCTCCGGTCGAGCGCGTGCATCATGCGCTCGACCGGATGAGCGGGCGGGGGGGGGGCCGAGTTGTTGAACCCCTGTGCTACATTGCTTAAGACATGGCTCTGAACCTTCCGACCTCGCTGCACCGGCTCTGGAAGATCGGGCGCGCGACTGCGTTCTGCATCCCCGCGGATCTGGTCCGCGAGCTTCAGACCGGGCCGCGGGAATACTGCATCATCACGCGGGCGCCCGGCCGTGCGTTCCTCGTCAGCTTCCCGGAGGTGCCCAATGCAGACCGAAACGGTTTACTCCAGTTTGCCGCTCGCGTTGATTCTGGAACCGAGCCACCGATTGCGCGCGACGATGGATCAAGGCGCGCTCGGGGAGCTGGCGGACAGTATGTCCGCCGAGGGGCTGCATCAGCCCGTCGGCGTACGCGGCCCCGATCCATCCGGGGCGTATGAAATCGTCTGGGGCCACCGCCGGCTGCTCGCGGCGCGGCTGCTCCAGTGGCCGAGCATTCACGCGCGCGTGTTCCCGCAAGACTTCGACCCGCTCCTTGCAGCCGTCAGCGAAAACTTGCAGCGCACCGACCTCAACCCGATGGAAGAGGCGGCCGCGCTCGCGCGCTTCCGCGACCGCGGCGACTCGCTCGCGGCGCTCTCGCGGCTGTTCCGGCGCACCCCATCGTGGGTGTCGCAACGGCTCGAGCTCCTCGCCCTGCCCGCCGACCTGCAAGCCGCGGTCGAGGAGAAACGGCTGCCGCTGGCCGTGGTGGCGATCCTCAGCGACATTGACCACGAGCCGTACCGGCGCGACCTGATCCGCGAAGCGGAACGGGGCGGCGCCACCGCGGCCGTCGTGAACGAATGGCGCGCGCACTACCTGTCCGACCGGACGCGGATCATCAGCAACGAGCGAACCATCACCGAGCTTGCGGCCGCGCGGGCGAGCTTCGTCATCACCTACCCCTGCGAGTGGTGCGACGAGCTGACGGCCTTCGAGCATACCCGCGGGCTTCGGCTGTGCCTCGACTGCCACCACCAACTGATCGTGGCGAAGCACAGCGCGACGGCCTCGGCCGGCTCGCCCCACGAGGGCTAACGCGCTGCGGTAGACCGATCGGTACAATCCCACCCAAAGCTCGGTGGATATCCGGTGGATAACTTGGGGATAACTGCGCGTCGCGTCAAAATGGGGTAGTTGGCACGCGGCTTGCCCTCCCCGCCAAACGAGGGATCAAGCACGATCCGTGCCCCCCCATACCCCCAAGAGCAGTTGAACTACAACAGAAGAAACAGTAGAGGGTGCCCCGTTTGGGGCATCTTACCGCGTCAAAGGCAGGGGCCGCGCCGGGCAAGAACGGCCCGGCACGCCCCCTGCCCGCTTGGTACGACTTGGGGCGGCCTGGGGGGCTTCGCCCCCCGGCGCCGCCGGCCTCCCCCTGAGGAAACACCAGACCAGGGGAGGGACGGAGGAGAAGGGTCTCCATCGGGCCAGGGCGCGCGTTTGTAGACGGCGAAGCGCGCGAGCCCGAAGAAACGCGCGCCCGGAAGACCGGGCAGCGAAGGACCGGGCCGCGGGCGCCCGGTCGAGACGGTGGGTTACTTTGCCGGGCAGTCGAGGCGATGCCACCCACGGACGCGCGCACCAAGGGGACCAGCGAGACAGATGCACGTCGCCGGCGCGCAGTCACCCGAGAAGATCGGGACGCCGGCCGAGATGAACGCGGAGACGTAGAGGCGCAGGACGTGAGCGGCATGCGCGAGCTCCACCGTCCCCGGCATCGCCCGCGCGCGCAGCTCGACGGCCGCCGCTTCGAGCACCAGGGCGATGTCAGGCAGCGCCGCCGAGCGAAGGAATCCGGGGAGGTTCGCTTGAAGGGATGCTGTCATGCTCATGGGTAGATTCTCCGTTCTGGTTTCTGCCGGAGCGTCCGCGCGACACGATCGCGCAGCGCATCCGGGCGATGATGAAGTACCCACCGGACGAAGGCATCCGAGACCAGGTGCGACAGCGGGCCGGCGATGATCTGTAGCGCGGCCTGCCGGCGAACCAGCCACCAGAAGGACCGGAAGTTGACCGACTTCACCCGCGGGCGCGTCCGCGGGCGCTTGATCGTGTTCACGCTCGACGCCTCCTGTAGCGCACGCTCGAAGCTAATCTCACCGACCCTCACAACACCCCCGCATCTCATCGCGCCTCCTCCCGCCGCGCCCCCGCGCACTTCGGGCAGAGATCCCGCCGCGTCCCGGGCGCGTGCTTGTCCCCGTGCTCGTCGGCCAGGATCACCGACGCGAGGCGCAGCGTGCGCTCGTGCGTGTAGATCGCCTTCCTCACCCCGACCATCCCACCGCGTCCCCAACTCGCCATCTCCTCGGGCCTCCTTGGTCCCTTGCCCCATTGAAAATGCAGGAGCCGTGCCAGCGAAGAGTCCAATGAAATCAACCACCTGCTGAGTCACGCGAACCAAGGCTTGACAGGAAGTGTCAGCCTGGCCGACACTTCCGTCAGTCGGAATCGAGCGGCCGCCCGCCAAACCTGTGACGAGGAGGGTCAGAGCATGCCAACCCCGAAGGTCAAGTCACTCGGAGACACCGCCGAGCGATGGACGCGGCGCACGGCCGCTGCCTCGCCCGACTACCAGAAGGGCGTCGAGACGACCAGCAAGGACTGGTCGGGCGCCGCGGTGGCTGCCGGCCCCAGCTACCGCCAGGCCGTCACGGCGGCCGCCGCCGCGGGCCGCTTCGAGAAGGGCGTCACCAAGGCGGGCACCGCGAAGTGGAAGAAGAACACGGTCGAGAAAGGCCCCGCACGCTACGCGCAGGGCGCCGCGGTGGCGGGACCGGAGTTCCAGGCCGGCATCGGCCCGTACCTGGAGCTGATCGGCCGGACTGACCTGCCGGCCCGGCGGCCTGCTGGCGATCCGTCGAACATCGGCCGGATCACGCCCATCACCCAGGCGCTGCACGCGCTGAAGATGCGCTAAGCGCGCGAGGGAGACGAGACCACCATGGGCAAGCGGTTCCTTCACTCCATCGTCCAGCCGAACACCGACCTGGTGGCGTCGGCCTCCATCACGCCGTTCGACCTGCCCGTCAACCCGCTCAGCGTCCTGCTGTTGCGGCTTCAGCTGACGAGCGTGGACCCGGCCGCCATCGCCACCTACAGCGCCATCGACGACGCGATCACCCAGATCACCGGGGTGCGCGTGCTCCACAAGGGCGAGCAGATCATCTCCGGGAGCTTGCGCGACCTCATGGTGCTCAACGCCGTGTATCAGCGCGCCTTCCCCGGGTGGTCCCACATCACCGACCTCAACGACGGGGTGCGCTCGCTCGTGTTCCCGCTCTGCCTCGGGAAGCGGATGTATGACCCGGACTCGTGTTTCCCCGCGACCTCGCGCGGAAATCTGCGCTTCGAGATGGACGCGGGCGCGGACGGGGCCGCGTACGATGACATCAACTTCAGCCTCGAGGCGGTGGAGCTGATCGACTCCACGCCCACCGAGTACTTGAAGTATGTGCGCCAGGCCCGCGTGAGCGTGGCCGGGCAGTTCGACGCCCCGCTGCCGATCGGCAACCCGCTGCTCGGCATCCTGCTCTTCGACACCGGCCTGGCCGCCAGTTCCGACGAGGTGCTCTCCTGGGGCACCGTCAAGCTGCTCAAGGACAACGTGGAGCAGTACTACCCGCTCAGCGACTTCGAGACGCTGGCGGGGATGCTCCTCAACCAGATGGGCAATGCGTTCGCGCTGCACGCCGGGCATACGCACCTGGCCTCCGAGGGTGCCGGCGCCGAGCTGGCGTCTGACGACGTGGTGCAGCCGCTCTCGACGGGCAGCCGCGGGTACGCCTACCTCGACTTCGACCCGCTGCGGGACGGCAGCTATGAAATGGAAACCGCCGGGGCCGCCGACCTGAAGATCCGCGGCCAGGGCGATGAGGCAACGGACGTGCGGTACTACCCGCTGGAGCGGGTCACCGCGAGGGGATAACATGCCCCAGCACTGGGGCTATCCGCAGCAGCGTGAGCGCCCGCGGTGTGAACCGCGGGTGCTCACGGACCGCTTCAGCGGGATCGAGGCGACGGCCGGGTATGTGGCGCTCGGTACGACGGCCGCCCTCGTGCTCGCCTTCACCGGCCGGCCGAACCGGCTGGAGATCTCCGTCGAGAACAACGACGCCCAGATCGACCTCCGGAAGGAACTCAACGTCGCCGCCGACCCCATCACCGTCCGGGCCGGTCAGACGTGGGCGCCGGATGTCAATGCCCGGTACGTCTTCGGCAACAACCTCGTCGCCGGCCTGGTGGCGAGCGTGCAAGTGATCGGGCGCTACTGATGCTCCTGTCGCGCGTCTTCCCGGAAGTCTGGAAATTCGGGCTTCACGAGCGAGCGACACGTCAGACACCACTGGCCCTTCGCGGTGGAGTCACCGCGGCGGCGGGCGTCGTCCGGTACACCACGCTACGGAAGATCAACGCCGCAGCCGGCTACCAAGTCACCGCCGGGAAAACCCTGGTCATCACCAGGATCCTCTACACCGCGAGCGCGGTCATCGCCCCCTGGACCGCGGGGTACGGAGATGACGACGTTGCCTTCAGCTCGGCCGTGGCCCCCGCTAATGCCGTCGGGTCTGACGGCTCGCTCACGCCGGCGGGCAATCTGCTCCTCGCCGCCACGGCGAACGTGATCTATGACGTTGACTACTACCTCGAGGTGCCGGCCGGCAAGTATCCGATGATCTTCCTCGAGCAGGCATCGGACACCGTGCGCGTCTACTTCCTCGGTCACGAAGTGTAACGTGCCCAAGCCCGGCGCCGCGAGCGCCCTGCTCGCCCAGCTGAAGCTGATGCGAGAGCAGATCGAAGGGCTGGACGACCCGGCCGGCCCCGGCCTGCTTCTCGCGCTGCGCGCGGTCAGAGAAAAGCTCGAAGCGGTCGAGGCCCGCGAGCAAAGCGAAGTGAGCCGCGCCGCGAGCGGCATCGGCGCCGCGCCGCGCTTCTCGCGGCTCCGGTAGCGCCGTGCCCGTCGTCGCCGGCACCTACCCCAGGCTCCGACCGGGGCGCCTCGGCGGGGCCGCCTTCGCCCAGGCCGCGGCCGTCCCCCCGCCGCAGGTCGTGCTCTGGCCCTTCATGATCCGGGCCTTCGGCCTCAATACCTCCCACGTCGTCGTCTCGCCCCATTTCAGTGGTCAGGCCGTCATCGACAAGCTGTACTGGGGCATTCAGCACGCGAGCGGAAATCCGCTCACCGCCGTCCAGCTGTTCGTCGCGAGCGACAGCGGCGGGGGCGGCATCAATCTCGCCAGCACGCTCATTCCCTCGGGCAGGGGAATCTGGACCGCCCCCAGCGTGGTCCGGAGCGACGGCTTCCTGCCCGCGGCTGCCGGCGGCATCCCCTTCTCGGGCGAGCAGCCGGTCCCGTGGCAGGCTAGCGAAGCCACGCTGAAGTACCCGATCACGGACAACGACTTTTACCTCAAGCTCCGGCTCGTCATGAACACGGCCGGCGCCATCAACCTCAATGGCTATATCCGGCTCCTGGTCGGGCTGACGCCGAGTGAGCTTGCAACTTTCTTGTAGGCCCCACCGGGCGCCGCCCGGTGGGGCCGCCCCCCAGCGTCTTCGGCCTCGACCCGGAACCCCCGTTCACGGAAACCGACTTCGCCGCCGCGCGCACCCCGGCCGGGCGC
>JAUYMQ010000195.1 GCA_030698575.1 Deltaproteobacteria bacterium | reverse complement strand
CGCGCTGGCGCTCCTGCTCGCCCTGGTCGTTCTGTTCGCGGCCTCGGTCTATTTCAGGCAGTTCGCGACCGGACTCGGCGTCACGGGCCTCAACCGTCCGGGTTACTGGGGGGTGTACATCGTCAATTTCGTTTTCTTCATCGGCGTGAGCGCCGGCGGGATCATGATCGCTTCTCTGGTTCACGCGTTCGGGTTCGCGCACTTCCGCTCGGTGGCGCGCATCGCGGAGTTGATGGCGATCAGCTGCCTGCTGCTCGCCATCTGTTTCATCGTGCTCGACCTCGGACGGCCGGACCGGCTGCTCTACATCATGCTTTATCCGCATCCCGGCTCTCCGCTCTTCTGGGACGTGACGGCCGTGAACGTCTATCTGGTCATCAGCCTCGTCTACGGTTACCTCGGCACACGGGCGGATCTCGTGCGCGTCATGCACGCCAAGCCCCATGTTGCCTGGTTCTACCGGCTTCTGGCGCTCGGCCATACCGACCTCTCGCCCCGGACCCTGGAGCGCGAGCAGCGGATTTTGAAGGTTCTGGCGTGTCTGGGACTCATCGCGGCCGTCGCGCTTCACAGCGTGACCGCCTGGATCTTCGGACTCCAGAAGGCCCAGCCGGGCTGGTTCGCCTCCATCATGGCGCCCCTGTTCATCGTGTCGGCGACGGTCTCGGGCCTGGCCCTGCTCACCTTTTCGGTCGTCACAATTCGAAGGCTCATCGAACATCCGAAGATCGAGGACCAGGTGATCAGGCGGCTGGGCGTGATGCTGGCTTTCTCCGTCCCCGTGCTCGGCTACTTCCTTTTCGCTGAGCTGCTCACCGCCTTCTACAGCGCGGAACCTTCGGTGCTGCAGATTTTTCATAGTATGATGTACGGGACATACGCGTCGTTCTTCTGGGGCCATCTGGTCCTGGGCCTGCTCTTACCGATGCTCTTGCTCCTGACGGTGCTCGGAGCCCTGCCGCGCGGCCTCGTGCTCGGCGTCGGGCTGGTGGTGACGCTCACCGCCACCGGGGCGGCCTGGTATTTCCAGATTGTGTCGCCCCTGGAAAGGTTCCCCGCCTATTCGGTCTACGGCGCCGGATGCATGGCGACCTTTGTATTGCTCGCACTCTTCGGCGGGGGGCATATCAAGGAAGACATCGGGATTGGAATTGCGGGGTTTCTCGTGGTTCTGGGTATTCTCGCGGAGCGCTGGAACATCGTCGTCCCGTCGCTCGTGGGGCATCCCTTCATGGTGCCCGGACCGGTCGGCTACTTTCCCACGCTGACCGAGGCCGTTCTCACCTGCGGGGTATACGCGTTCGGAGGCTTGTTCTTCATCTTCGCGGCCATGTTGTTACCGCTGGTGGAGTCCGAGGAGGATGAAGCGCCGCCTCCAGCGCCTGACGTGTCAGCGATAGAGGGGCCTCGATGGACGGAGATCGAGGACATAAAGACCCCTCGCTGGAGTGAGATAAAACCTCGGTGAAGGGAGATAAAGGGCCCTTGAAGGAGAGGCAATTCTCACCTGCGGGGTGTGCGTTCGGAGGCTTGTTTGTCATCTTCGCGGCCATCGTAATACCGCTGGTCGAATCGGAGGAAGAATAAAAGGTGGTTGTTTTCGTTATAGCATTTCAGCCGGAAATATCTGGCTGTGGCCTGCTTGCAGGCAAGAAAGGAGTTCATAATGCGAAGCTTGAAGTTGGGTACGATCCTGGTAGCGGTGCTCTTCTCCGTGGGGGTCTTCCTGGCGCCGTCGCTGGCAACGTCGGCCGCTGCGGAGGTTTCGGAGGCAACGAAAGCCGTCTACTTGGACAAGTGCGCGAAGTGCCATGGCGATACCGGAAAGGGGGACGGCAAGAAGGCGAAAACGCTCAAGAAGAAGCCGCGGGACTACACCGACAAGGCGAAAATGAGCGAGCTCACCGATGAAGATCTGGTGAAGTCAATCACGGAAGGGAAGAAGCCCATGCCTTCCTACGGCAAGGGAAAGAACATGCTGACGGCAGAGGAGATCACGGCCCTCGTCGCCTACATTCGCACCTTTGCACCGTAAGGACCCACGATGTGGCGGCCGGGCGGATCAACCTGGAGGGGGCCGGCTGGCGTCCATTCGACCGGGGGGGCGGTCGCCTCCCCGGCCACCCGTTTCACATGCGTCTGGTATTTTTCTGCCCGACCGTGGATAATTGCATACACGTGCACGGTGATCGCAGCGGCCGTGCTCGTTTGTTTCCCCCCAGCAGCATTGGCGGGGCAGCCGGAACCCGTCGTGGCGCGGGTCAACGGCGTCCCCCTCACCCCCCTCGCGGTAAAGTCCGAAATAGAAAAGCTTCTTCCCGCCGCGAGCTATCACGGTAGCATCGCGACGGAATCGTGGCAGCGCGTGGTCGATCGCGCCATCGAGAACGCCGTTCAGAGCGAGCTGGCCTACCAGGAAGCTGTGAAGCGGGGCATCAAGATCGACAAAGACCTGATCGACGAGAGAGAGAAGGCGTCCATCGCGCGGGCGGGTTCCGAGGATGTTTTCGAGGAAGCGCTCGAAGCGAATGGTTTGTCGCGGGAGGACTTTCGCGGCCAGGCGAAGAAAGCGCTCCTGGTGGAGATTCTCCACGCCCGGGTGCTGAAAGACATTGTGGCGCAGGCGCAGGTCACCGACGCCGACCTGAAGACTTACTACGAAGACAACACCGGAAAATTCATTGTCCCGGAGTCCGTCGACGTACAGCACCTGCTCATCCAGGTTCCGCCCTGGGGGAGCATGGAGCAGTGGGAACAGGCCAAACGGCGATCCGAATGGATCGCGAAGCGAGCC
>JAUYMQ010000187.1 GCA_030698575.1 Deltaproteobacteria bacterium | reverse complement strand
CCCTGGTGCCCCTGGCTGACCTCACGAGCGCCCACGTGGCCGAATGGCGCGACCGCCGCCTGGAGGGCGTGGCGGGCGTCTCAGGCCCTGTCAAGGGGGCCTCCGTCCGGCGGGAGTGGAACCTCTGCTCGGCCGCCTGCTCGGTTGCCATCGGGGAGTGGAAATGGCTCCGGCTCAACCCTTTCTCGAAGGCGGCCGGCGCGAAGCGCCCGAAGAATTCACCCCACCGGGACGAGCTGATCCTGGAGACCGATCTCGCGGCCCTACAGGCCGTGGCCGACAAGCACAGCACCCCGATCTACCGGCAGGTCATGCGGGCGGCCCGCTTCGCGATCGAGACCGCCATGCGCTCGGGCGAGGTCATCTTCCTGGGACGTAACCCGGAGCGCGTCGACACGACCATCCGGGTAGCCCATCTGCCGGACACGAAGAACGGGAATGCGCGTGACGTCGGCCTCTCGCTCGAGGCGATCCGCCTGTGGAACGAGGCGGCCGCGGAGGGGCTGAACGGCGTCTGGGGGCTCACTGACGAGACGCGCGACGCGCACTGGCGTGACCTGCGTAGGCGCGCCGCGGCTCAGCATGTGCCCGTGGCGCGGCTTCACTTCCACGACACCCGGCACACCGCGATCACGCGGCTCGCGAAGCGGCTCAACCACCTAGAGCTCGCGCGCATGGCTGGCATCACCGACCTCAAGATCCTGATGGTCTACTACAACGAGAGCGCGGCGAGCATTGCCCTCAAGCTCGATTAGCCTGGGGGTTTTTGTCAATGTTTGTGACGCATGCCACTGAAGCAGATACGCGACGGTGTTAAAGTGATTTCTAGCCCAGAGTGGCCCAATCCGCACAAGAGTGCGGGGAAAGAGAGTGGTGGGGGATGCGGGTATCGACTGTTGAGAGAGTGAGAGAGACGCCCGGGGGCGCGATGCGGGCGCTACTGAAGAGGTGTCGGAGCGCCCTCGATTGGGAGGATGCGGAGTGGGAGATGGACCTTGAGACTGCGGCCGCCGCGGATGCGGATCTTGTGAGGGAGATAGATGCGGTGCTGGTGACGTAACAAAATCGACGCGGCGCCCGCCCGCGTCCTCTCAGCCTCTCGCCTCCTCCATGAGGTAGGACATCATATAGCAGAAGGGCTCTCCGCCGCCTTCGGCGGGGTCAGAGCCTATCGCCTTGAAGAGCCACAAGAGAACGTGCCCGAACTCGTGTGCCAGGTCGCTCACCGACCCCGCGTACACGAAGTAGGAGTCCGCGCACCCCTTCCGTTCGAGAGTGACGGTGTACCCTCTCGCGTTGTGGGGGAGTTCAAGCTCGCTCTTGTAGAGGCGCCTGTAGACGCGCTTCGCCTCGCGCACCGTCCGCGTCAGGATTACGTGGCTGTGGTACGGCGTGAGCGGGATCTTTTTCATGCCGCCACCGCCTGGTCGGGCATATCGGGCCAGTGCCGGTTGCCTTTAGAAAGATTGACCGCCTTCGGGATCACCCGCAGGTTGTGCTCGACGTGCAACCCACAGACGGTCTTCGACCGGAGCGGGACGATGTGGTCGACGTGCCACTCGTACCCGGTTGCCTCTGTACGCCGGCGGGCGAGGTCGTAGATCTCCTCGATGAAAAAAGAGTTGGCCCAGGCCGGCGCTCCGCGCGTAACAGCGCTGCGATAGCGGGCAGCTGCGGCCGCGTGTTTTTCCGGGTTGTCTGTATTGAACCGGAGGGATTTCGTTCTGTGTATTTCTGGTTTTGCGGCGTACGCTGCTCGCGCTCTGCGTCGCATCTCGTCCCCTCCAACCCGTACGCGATAGCGACGTGTTCGTTCAGCCCCTGATTTATCGACCGGGTTGCGCTTCTTCCAGTCCAGAAGCGTTGCTAGCGCGCACGCCTTACATTCCGAACTGTAGTACTGCGAAACCGCACCTGTCGGCGCGTATGTCTTGGTGCGCACCCTAAATTCGCTGAAGGGTTTAGCGATCCCGCATTCGCAGCACGTCTTCATGCTGCGATTGCAACCCAAGACGTCTTCGCCGCGGGCCGCTGCCGCTCAACCAAAACAGGCATCCGGTACGTTATTCCGTATTTTTGATGCGTGAGCCAGAGCGCCTGCTGCGGCTGTTCGAACGGAAAATTGTTCGAGTACGCGTACTCATCCAGACCTTTCAAACTCCCGTTCACGATCAGTCTGGTCAGATGGACATACTGGTGCCAGTGACCGCAAATCATCGTGTCGTATTCCATGTCAATCTGCGCGTTGCGCGACCGCTTTTTGTGGTCGCCGCGTACGATCGGCCCGAGCGCCCCTATTAACCCGTCTCCCCCTCTGAACTGGTCTCCGTGTGTGAGTAGGTACCGGTGGTTGTAGATGCGGTAGTAGGCGTCGGGCCCGTCCGGGATGTGGAAGGTAACGCGCTTGTCGCCCTCGAAGCGCTTCGCAAGGAGGCAGCAGAGCAGCCAGTCGAAGCTAGTCGCGTGCCGGTCTTTGCTCCAAATCTTGTGCGTGTCGCGGCCGTGGTTGCCGCTCACCGCAGGCACGAACACGCGCCCGAAGGTGTCTGCGGCCGCAGTGATCAGCGCCACGAGCTCGCCGTACAGGTCGAGCACCGTAGGCATAGTGTTCAACTCGTTCGTTGCGGTAAGCTCGTCGTGAATGTTACCGCTCACAAGATCCCCGCCGAGAGGCATCACCAGGCCGGGGTAGTCCATCTTCGGGCTGATGATGCGCAGCAGCTTCACGGCAGACCCGAAGCAATTGTGCAGGCGAGTCTTCGCGATCTTGAGGTTGTACTGGTTGACGCCGTTGATCTGGGAGGGCTGCACGACCTCACCCCAATGCAGGTCTGAGAAAAAGAGCGTCGGCACACCCGGCGAGGAGGCGCGCCCGGCCGGCTCGATCACCCACTCCGGGGTCTCTAGCCGCGTCGCGCTGTCGGCGAGCTTGATGATGTGGCGCCGGATCGACTCCTCGTCGATCGACTTCTGTGTCGCGGACCGGAGGTCGCTCTCGAGCCTCGTGACCTGGCGCTTGAGCGAGTCCTCCGGCGAGATAATGCGGTTGCCGCTCGGCTTCAGGCCGCGTGCCGCGCCCTCGCGCCGCCGGGCACGTACCGTCTCCGCCGGTACCCTGAGCACCTCGGCCGCCTTGCCGGATGAGCCGAATTGCGCGACCGCGTCGACCGCCTGCTGCGCAAGGATGTTGCTGAGTTTGGGTGCCGACATTTATTTCTTTCCTTTGGTTGCGAGGTAGCGTACGAAACCCGGGTTGTCGCGGATGACCGCCAGCAGCCCGGTAGCGAGACGGGTGACGCGTTCCTCATCCACCTCTAGCCCCATCGCATTCTCGACAGCGTGTAGGACTTCGTGGAGTACGGTGTCCTGCTCCGACTCGATCGGCTGCCCCTCCCGGATGAAGATTGATTGCGTCTCGGGGTCGCAGCGCCCCATGCCGGGGTCGTTGTCGTCGGGGCTGTCGCGCAATCCCGCCGCATCGCTCGTAACGAAGGAGACGACGAACTGCTTGCCGAGAACCCGGATGCGTGCGGGCCGTTTCATCGGATCTCGTACGCGGCGTAGATGAAGCCGAAGTTGGCCGCCATGTAGCCCAGGAACGCGGTCCCCATCCCCCACTGGCCGCTAGCAAAATACGCTGCGGCCGCTACCAGGTAGTGGACGCTGGTGGAG
>JAUYMQ010000181.1 GCA_030698575.1 Deltaproteobacteria bacterium | reverse complement strand
GGCGCTGTTTCAGGCCGGTCTGGCTGCAGTCGATGCGGGCGAGGCGTTGCGGCGTCATGTCCATTTCGAAGGAGGCGTATTGCGGGCCGGCGGGAATGCGTATTCGCTCGGCGGCGGAAGCACCTTTGTCGTGGGCGGCGGCAAGGCCGCGGCGCCCATGGCGGCGGCGCTCGAGGGCTTGCTCGGGGATCGCGTCAGCCGGGGTCTGGTCGTGGTGAAGGATCGGCACACCGTTCCGACGCGGAAGATCGAGGTGCGCGAGGCCGGGCACCCCGTGCCGGACGCACGGGGTGAGGCCGCGGCGCGCGAAGTTCTCGCCATCGCGCAGTCGGCCGGGTCGGACGATCTCCTGATTGTCCTGCTCTCAGGCGGTGCATCGGCGCTGCTCGCGCTGCCGGCCGGAGGGGTCACGCTGGAGGAGAAGCGCGCAGTGACCAACCACCTTCTGCGCGCAGGGGCGCCCATACAAGATTTGAACAGCGTCAGAAAGCACCTTTCCGCCATCAAGGGGGGACGGCTCGCGCAGGCGGCCGCGCCTGCGCGGGTGCTTGCGCTCATTCTCTCGGACGTCGTGGGGGATCCCCTGGACGTCATCGCCTCGGGGCCCACGGCGGCCGATCCATCGACCTACGACGAGGCGCTGTCGCTGCTGTCCCGCTACGACCCCGAGGGACGTCTGCCCCGGGGCCCTCGCGCTTACCTCGAAGCCGGCGCGGCCGGCCGGCATCCGGAAACACCGAAGCCGGGCGATCGCGATCTCGACGGCGTTCAGAATTTCATCGTGGGAAGCAACCGCGATGCGCTCGAAGCGGTGGAAGCCGCGGCGCGGGTGCGCGGCTACGAAGCGTGGATCCGTAACGGTGCTCTGGAGGGGGAGGCGCGGGATACGGCCGCCGTCCTTGCGCGGGAGGTGCGCGACGTCAGTCAGGGCCGGCCGTCCGGTGCGGAGCCCCTGGGTTTCATCCTGGGAGGCGAGACGACGGTGACGGTCCGGGGAAACGGCAGGGGAGGGCGCAACACCGAGTTCGCCCTGGCCTTCGCGCTGGGGATCGAGGGCCTGCCGGGTGCGGTCGGGCTCTTCGCCGGGACCGACGGCACCGACGGTGCCACCGACGCGGCGGGCGCCATCGTGACTGGCGAGACAGCGGCGCGCGCGCGGAGGCTGGGGGTTGACCCGCGCGCCTTTCTCGACGAGAACGACAGTTACAGCTTCTTCGAGCGCGCGGGGGGGCTCCTCGTAACCGGGCCCACCATGACGAACGTGATGGATCTGGCCATCATTCTGCTCGGCTGATGCGCGGCGGCGGTGATTTGGGGAGGGCGGGGGAGAATGGAACAGCCTGATCGATCGGATGGGTTCCTGCGGGTTATGCGCGACGGCACGATCCGCATGACGAACCCGGTGAGCGGGCTCGGAAGCTGGTTCATTCCCGCACGCGCGTCCCGCCCCATCACCAACGCCCCCGGGCGCCCGCAGCAGGCGGTGGATCGGCGCGAAGTCGAGATGCGCTGCGAGTTCTGCGAGGCCAATAACCTGCGCACGCCGCCGGAGAAGGAGCGGCTCGTGGCCGCGGGGGATGGCTTCCGCCTGGTGGAGGGCGTGGGCGCGCCGGCGCTCGGGGAAAGCCGGGCCGCCTTCCGGCGTGTGGCCAACCTGTTCGAGGTGGTTCCTTACGACTACTGGGTGGCGAACCACGGCTACAGGATCTCGGAGCGGGACGGCGCACGGATGCGCGCCTACCTTTCCGACTCCGCGGGGAAGGCCCATGTCGACGCGCTCCTCGCGGCGAAACTCGCCAGAGAGGGGCGCCCGGAGGAGGACCTGGCGCGCCTCCCGGTAGAAGAGCGTGCGCTGCTGACCGAGGGGCTTTTCGGGGGAAGCCACGATCTCGTCATAACGGGGCGCCATTTCGCGGAGGGATCGGCGGCCGGCGCAGCGCCGCTCGGGGCGGGCGATCTCTCGCAAGCTGAGCACGCGGCCTACGTCGGCTTCGCCATCAGGGCCATCGAGGATCTCCACGTCCAGAATCCGAACGTCCGGTACGTGATGACTTTCCAGAACTGGCTCCACGCCGGCGGCGCTTCCTTCGATCACCTGCACAAGCAGCTGGTGGGGTTCGACGGCTGGGGCGTGATTCTCGAGCGGGAGGCCCGGCTCGCGCGAAGCCGCCCCGGGATCTACAACGAGGCGATCATCGACCAGGCTTCCGGGCATGGGCTCGTACTGGCGGAGAACGACCACGCGGTCTTGCTGGTCGACATCGGACACCGGCATCCCACCCTCGGCATCTATTCCAGAAGCGCGACGATGCGCCCCTGGGAGCAGAGCGAGGAGGAAGTCCGGGGGATGTCCGACCTTATTCACGCGGCTCACCGCGCACGCGGCAGCGAAGTTCCCTCAAACGAGGACTGGTTCTATGCGCCGCGGGACTGCGACGCGCCGATCCCCTGGCGCGTGCTCGTCCGCTGGCGCATCAACAACCCGTCCGGTTTCGAAGGGGGGACGGATCTCTACATCCATCCCGTGAGCCCCTTCGCGATGCGGGATTGGGTTCGCGACCGCCTGAGGAGGCTTGCTGCCGGCGAGGGGCTTCGCGGATTTCGCCTGCTCGAAGACGGGCGGTGCGCGCGAAGCCCGCTCCGTGCCGGACAGGCTTCCTGACCGGGCGGTCGGTCTCCTTTCACGATCTTTCTATCCAGCGTCGGTTCGGATAAACTCGAAATGCGGTCAGGCTGGGGATTTGCAGGGCCGGGAGCCCGGAAAGGATTGAGATGAAGAAGGTGGAAGCCCGCTGGTTCATCGCAGTGGTTTCCTCGATCTTCGGGATTGCGGTCGTGCTCAATATCCTCCGGGAGGAGGGCGGCTTCCGCTATTACTTACACAAGCTTGATGCCGCCGAGATTCTCGGGACGGTCTTCGTCTCCGCGGTTGGCACCCTGCTCGCCCTCTGGCACTCCAGCACCGTTCTGGGTCTCCTCTTCGCCCTCGGTTTACTGATTGCGCTCTCTCGAGCGGGCCGGCTGCGAGGGCAGCTCCCTGCCATCGGACTGTTTCTCCTGCTCGTCGCGATCCCCTGCCTCATATTCTGGAGCATGACCCGGCAGCACCTCTCGCTCTTCGGGGGCCTCTCGCTGAGTGCTTTCTGGCTGGCCTCTCCCGTGCTGCTCTACCTCTGCATTCGGCATGCGATCATTCGCCGGGATCAGTCGTGGACCAGCCGCGATCGGCTTATGGCCTATTTCGGCGTGGCGGTCGCGCTGCTCATGCTGAGCCTCTCCACGGGCACTCTCAAGAGCGACGCCGAGGTGCAACGCTCACTCGACCGCGGGCGTGAAGTGGTCTATGCCATCAAGCATTACCAGACCGAGAACAAGATGCTCCCCGAGACGCTCCAGGATCTCGTGCCCGGCTACTTCCGAGCTATTCCGGAGACGGATGTGCCGGAGGGATGGAGTGATCGGGAGGACTACATCTACACCAAGAAGGGGACCAGGCAGTTTGCGGTGAGCTTCGAGGCGGCGAGCTACATCAACTGCAACTACGAGCGCAGCAGCGATACCTGGGAGTGTAGCTAGATCCGCGGCGCCCACCGTCCACAGGTTCCGGCATTCCGAGCGTCCGTCCTTTCGGGCGATCTCCGCCACTGAGTTTCGACGCCTGGCGGCTGCCGCGGGCTTCCCGCGCCCCGCCCTCACGGCACGTTTCTTGCTCCCTCATTCCCGCGGGTGGTGGCCTCCCCGCGCCCCCCGGCGCTGCCCTCTCCAGTGAATCAGGGGGCGCGGCCCCCTTTCCGCGCCCCTCCTCCGCGCTCCACCCCTTTTCCCTTAAAGCGTCCCCGCGCTGTGCCGAAAAGATCAGATGGATGGGCCTTCGACGGGGGGGGCTTCGCCCCGGGTGAAATTCGACCTGGACGCGGGCACCGCTCCAACCAGCGATAGGTCCAGCGCAACCCTTGACCCGCGGCGCGGCAACCCCGCGCCGGCGGGCGGCCATCTTTCCCCTTCGTCGATTGAAGACATACCGGACCAGCACCAGGTCGACACGTGGGCGGGCCCGGGCCAGGAGCATGCATGAGCGTTCTTGACGAGAAGCAACCGGCCGACCCGGCGGAAGTTCGGGAAGGCGCCGCAGCCGGGGAAGCGGCGCTGGACGAGGCAACCCGGCGCTGCCTCCGGCTGTTCCAGGAAGACCCGGCCGGCCTGCCGGCCTTTCGCTCGGTGGAAGTACGCCTGAAGAAGACCGGAGCCTGGGAGGCATTGCTCGACGTCTATCAGCAGCGAACCGAGGCCATCGTGAACCGGGCCGAGCGCGCGCTGATCTTCGGACGCATGGGCCACATTTTTGAATCGCGACTTTCCAGGCCGGAAGATGCCGCCCGAGCTTACCGGCAGGCTCTCAACGAGCATGCGGGCGACACCGATGCGCGTCACCGGCTCGAGCGGATTCTCGAGGCCTCCGGATGCTGGGAGGAGGTCGCGACGCTACTCGAGGAAATCGCTCCCAGGATGAACAACGCCGCCGATCGCCTCTCCGTTCAGATCCGCCACGCCGAGGTGCTGGAGGAGCAGCTCGGCCGCACCGAAGCGGCCGTTGCCGTATACGAGCACGCTCTCGAGACGGATCCGCAACGTGGCGAAACGTTCCAGGCGCTCTACGCGCTGCTCGAACGCCTCGGGCGACATGCGCGGTTGGCGGAGCTTCTTGAAGCAGAGGCGGGGCACTCGCCGGAAGGTCCGGAGCTTCTCGAGCGCGCGGCAGCGCTTTACGCGAACGACCTGGCGGGTGAGCCGGGCGTGATCGAACGCGCCATCGCCTGTCATGAACGGATTTTCACGCTTTCTCCGCCCGACGATCTTGCCGCCCGCAGTCGGGTGGCGCTCATCGGCCTCTACCGCCAGGGCGAGCGCTGGGAATCGCTGGTCGAGGCGCTTCAGGCGGCGGCCACGGAGGGGGGGGCCGGGTCCGACGCCGCGCTCCGCGAGCGGGCGGAACTGCTCGAGCAGCAACTTCGCGATCCGGTTCGCGCACTGGAAGCCTGGCGATCGATCCTCGATCATCACGTCGGTGATTCCGCCGCACTCGCCGCTGCGGAGCGGCTCGCGCGAGCGGCCGGTGAGAGCTCCGCGCTGGCGCACATTCTCGGCCTGCGGGAGCGCGCCGGATTTTTCGAGACCGACGCCGAGGCGATTGCGATCTGCGACGAACGCTCCCGGATCCTCGAGAACCTCGGAGGCCGCGACGAGGAGGCGGCGGCCGCACTCGAGGCTGTCCTTGCCCGCGATCCGATACAGGCGCCCGCGCTCGAACGGCTATGCGATCTCTACGACCGGATGGGCCGCCCGCACGATCGTGCGCGAAAGCTCTTGCGGCTGGCAGGGGCGCTCCCTTCCGGCACGCCCGACGCCGAGCGGGGAGAGGCCTGGCGCGAGGCCGGGCAGGCCCTCGAGGCGGTCGGCCAGGAAAGCACGGCCATCGACGCCTACAGGAGCGCCCGCCAGCTGCTTCCAGATGACCTCTTCGTCCTCGCCCGCCTCCAGGCCATCCACGAGGCCCGTGGCGAGATCGCCGAGGAGCGGGAAGCCGCGGCGACCGAGCTCAGCTTGCTCTGTGAAGAGACGCTCGAAAATCCGGGGCGCGATCCCGAGCGCGAAATGATTCTTCTCGAGCGCGTGGCGCTGGACGCCACGGCGCTATCGCGGGCCGATGAGGCGCTGGCTTGCTGGGAAGCGTTGCTTTCCCGCGATCCCGCACACCGGGGAGCGCTCAGAGCTCTGGCCGCACTCTACGAAAAGCTGGGCGACGACGAGGGGCTCCTGGCAGTCGTGATGAAGGCTTCCCAGATCGAGGAGGCGCCGGCGACCAGGCTGGTCCTGCTCGTGCGCGCGGGCAAGCTCTACGAAACGGCTTGCGACGATCCGGAAGAGGCAGTGGCCGCCTACGAGCGGGCGCTGGTGATCGATTCCACCACCCCGCCGGCGCTCGAGGGGCTCCAGCGGCTCTACCCGGCGCTCGGCAGGTGGGAAGCGCTGGCGGAGCTGCTGGGCCGGCGCGCGGAGATCGCGGCGGACGACGAGAAGGCCGAGATCCTGATCGAGCGGGCGCACGTCCTCGAAAGCCGGCTTTCAGATCTCGCGGGCGCCACGGTGAGCCTGGAAGAGGCGCTCGTCCTCGCACCGGCGTGTCCGGACACCCTGCGGGCACTCGGCGATCTTTATCGCAAACTTGAGCGCTGGGAGGCGCTCGACGGGCTGCTGGCCCGCGAGGCGGATCTTTCGGGAGAGGGTGCCCGCCGGGGCGAGATCGCCGGGGCGCGAGCCGCCCTCTGGGAAGGGCCGCTGGACAATGCCGACCGTGCCGTCTCGCTGTGGGAGGAAGCGCTCGCTGCCTCGCCAGGGAACGACATGGCCCGGGAGCGACTCCGTGATCACTATGAAAGGGCCGGGCGCTGGGCGGAGGTCGCGAGGCTCGTCGAGGACGAGCTCGCGTGCTCGCCGGAACCCCGGCGCGCGCTGGCACTCCACCTCTCGCTCGGGGAAATCCTGGAGGAAAGACTCGGACAGGGCGCCAGGGCGCTCACTCACTACCGCGCCGTCGCAGTTGCCCGTCCCGGGGATCCAGCCGTGCAACAGCAGTTGCACCGCGCGCTGGCCAAAAGCGAGGCATGGGATGAACTCGTCGGGCTCCTGCGTGAGGAGGCCGATCGGCAGCGCGAGGTCGCTCCGTACACCTGGGGAGATGCCCTGGTCGAAATTGCGCACATTCAGGAAACCGCCCTCGATGAGGCGGCCGGGGCGGAGTCGACGCTTCGCGAGGTAATCGCAGCAGTGCCCGAGCATACCGAAGCCCAGGCGCGCCTGTTCCGGCGCCTGGAGGCGCGCGGCGATCTCGAGGGGCTGTCTGGTCTCATCGAATCGTCGCTCGCTGTCGCCGAGGAGCCCGAACAGAGAATCGCCCTTGCCCGCGAGGCCTTCCGCGTTGCGCTGGCCAGTGAAGGCGCGGAAGCCGCCGGCCATGCTCGCACGATCGACGTCTGCAAGCAGATAGTGGATCTCGGCGCCGAGAGTGACGACGTCCTGGCTGTCATGGGAACGCGCCTCGAGGCAGCCGGGCGCTACAATGAGCTGCTCGATGCCCTCTCGCGCCGCCTTTCCCTCGCCGAGGGAACGGAAGCGCAGATGGACGTCACGCTCCAGCTCGCCACCCTCTGGGAAGAGCGTTTTCACCGGCCTGACCAGGCGTTGATCCTTTACCGCCAGGCCCGCCAGATCGATCCGGCTTCGCTTCCGTCGCTCAGGGCGATGGCGCGGCTATGTGAAGACGAGCGAAGGTGGGAGGAACTGCTGGGCGTCCTCGAAACGCTTGCAAGGGAGGAATCCGGGCAGCACCTGCGGGCGGCGGCCACTTACCGCGCCGCCGTCATTCTCCACACGAAGTTCGGCCGTGATCACGACGCAATGGGCGAGCTGGAGCGCGCACTCGAGCTCGATCCCTCGAATGAGGATGCCCGCGACCTGCTTGAGCGCCTCGCAGTAACCCATCACCGCCACCGCACCCTGGCGCGAATCCTGCGCGAGCGGATCGAGGTGCTGCCGGTCCCCGAGGAGGGCGGACGGCGCGCCGCTGACTGCGAGCGTCTGGGGGATCTGCTGGCTGATCATCTGAAGGAGTCGGCCGAAGCGGCAGACGCCTACCGTCAGGCGCTGGCGGCTTCGGAAGGGGTCGCATCCCGCTGCCGTGTCGCGTTGAAGCTCGAGGCGCTCTGGACGCGGCTCGGCGATCGACGCTCGCTCGCGGATCTCTACCCGGACCTGTTGAAGGATGTCGGCGAACCCTCTGATCCGATGGGGTGCCGCGAAGCCGCCGGCATATGGGCGCGCTATGGCGATTATCTCTCGGCCGAGCCGGATTCCGGGGGGCACAACGCCGCAGCGGCCGAAGCCTACGGCCGCGCCTGCGACCTCGATCCCGAAGGCGCTCTGCGCTTCAAAGAGCGCCGGCACTTGCTGGAGCGCATGGGCGCCCACGATGCTCTGGGGGCGCACCTCGAGAATCGCGCCGCTCGCATCCGATCGGGCGTGGAAGCCGTCGATCTCCGGGCCGCCGCCGGCGCAGCCTGGGAGGCGACCGATCGAATCGATCTTGCCGAGCAGGCCTATCGCCGGGCTCTCGACGACGGCGCCGGCGCCCCTGGCGGGCACGCCGCGCATGCCGCGCTCGCTCGAATTCTTAATTTGCAGGGCCGGAAGGAAGATCTGGCCGCGCTCTGCGAGCGCCGAATCTTATTAGCTACCTCGCTCGACGAGGAACGGTCGCTGCGTCTGCAAGCGGCCGGCGCGCTGAGGGAACTGCCCGGGCGCAGCGCGCGAGCACTGGCGCACTACCGGCGGGCGCTCGATCTCGGCGCGCCTGAGGCTGAATTGCTGCGCGCAATTGCGGATCTTTCGCTCCTGAAAGGGGACGGGGCGGGCGCGGTGGAGGCGCTGGAGATCTACCTGGAGCTCCCGCCGCCGCGGGATGAACTCACGTTCGTCCTCTCGACGCTGGCCCGTCTCTGGGAGGAATCGCTGGGCCGGACGGGCCGCGCGGCGGAGTACTGCAAGATGTGGATCGAAGCAGATCCCGGCTCGGGCGACGCGAAGGATCGCCTCGAGCGGTTGCTGGAAGCGCGGAGTGAATGGCGGTCGCTGACCGATCTGATCGAAACGCGGGTCTCCGGCCGCGGCGCCGGCGTCACGGCGCGACTGCGGGTGCTCGCGCGCCTTTGCGAGACGCGCCTCAAGGACCCCCATCGCGCCCTGGGCGCCTGGATGCGCATCCTGGCCATCGAACCCGACACCCCGGACGCGCTCAACGCGGTGGCGGAAAGCGCGCCCGCACTCGGGCGCTGGCGCGACGGCGCGGCGGCGATCGAGCGGCTCATCGCGGGCACGCCCGATCCGGCGCGGCGAGTCCGGTTGCGGCAGCGCCAGGCCGATCTCCTCGCGCCGCATCCCGCCGAGCGGCCGCGCGCCATCGAGCACCTTTACGCGCTGCTGGATGAGGGCGCCACGCCGGAGCAGGGCGCGAACGCCCGGCCGGCGCTTCTGGAACTGCTCGAAAGGGAAGGGCGTTTCGAGGAAGCCCGCCGGCTCCTCGAGGAGATGATCGAGATTGCTGCCGAGGACGAAAAGCCGTCGCTCTACGCGGCGCTCGGAGAACTGGCGGAGGCGCGTCTCTGGCGGTTCGACGAGGCCGTGGCGGCCTACCAGGCCTGGCTCAGCCGCGAGCCGGCGGCGGTGGAGTGCATGCACCGCCTTCAGTCGCTCTACCGAAGGCTCGCGCGTTGGCACGACCTGGCCGCGATGCTCCGCTGCGAACGCGAAACCCCCGTCGACGACGAGAGGCTGCTCTCGCTTTCTCTGGATCTCGCGGTGATCGAAGAGGAGCATCTCGGCGCATTGGCCGCCGCCGCCGCCGAGTATGAGCGAGCGCTCGCCCTCGTGCCCGATCACCTCGGGGCTCTCCGGAAACAGCAGGATCTCTACCGGGCTCTCGAAGACCACGAGGCGCTCCATCGCTCTCTCGGGCGCGAGCTATCGCTCGATCCGTCACAAGCGCGCGAAGGGGAGATCTGTCTCGAGCGCGCGCGCCTTGAAGCGGGGCCCGTCGGACGACCCGAGGACGCAATCCAGAGCTACGAGCGGGCCGTCGTGCCTGGCACCGACGCCGCACCCGTACTCGATGAACTCGCCGCCCTGCACGCGCGCCTGGGGAGGCTCGAAGACCATCTGAACGCCCTGGGGCGCCTGGCTGAAATCACTTCCGACGCCAACGCGCGGAGCGAGGTGCTGGCGCGCATGGCCGGGGCCTGCGAGCAGGCCGGAGATCCGGCGCGCGCCATCGCGTTTCTCGAAGATGCGGTGTCGATCAATCCGGGCATGGCGGCCGGCCTTGCCTCTCTCCGCCGCTTGTACGAGGGCGAGGGGGACTTCGAGGGCGCGGCTGCATCCCTCGAGCGGCTCCTGAACGGCATGCCTGTGGGCCGTGGCGCGGCGGCGCTCGCGGCCGATCTCGGGGTGATCTGTCAGGACAAGCTGCACGACCTGGAGCGGGCAGAGGCCTGCTACGAGCGCGCGATTGCGCTCGACAGCGGATGCAACGAGGCACTCGCGCGATTCGGCGAGATCAAACACCAGCGCGGCGATCATGAATCGGCCTGCGCCCATCTTTCCCGCGCGCTCGCGCTTGACGGCGATGGGCGGGGGCGTCGGCGGACGGCCGGCCTTGCCCTGATGCTCGGCCTTTCGCATAGCCAGCTCGGCGAGAGCGACGCAGCAGTTCGCGCGCTCACGAAGGCCGTGAGGCTTGCGCCCGCGCTGACCGACGCATGGCAGGCGCTCGGCGGTCTCTATCTGCAGGCCGGGGAGTGGGCGAGCGCAAGGGATGCGCACACCCGGGTGGCCAATGCGCAAGGGATCGCAAGCGATGAGCGAACCGCTGCGCTCCACGGCATCGCGAGGGCCGAGCAGGCGCTCGGTCGGCCCGAAACGGGGCTCGTGGCAGCCGAGGGCGCCCTCGGCGCAGAGCCCGATCGGTACGACCTCCGGCTGCTCCGGGCAGAGTTGATGACGTCTCTCGGCCGTGGCGTGGAAGCCGCGACCGCCTGGCGGGAAGCCGCCATGGCGGCGCCGAGCGATGAGCTGCGCGCCGAGGCTCTCTATCACGGCGCCGAGATCCTCGATGCCATCGACGGCCAGAAGCCCCGCGCCTACGGTTGGCTTCGCGAAGCGCTCTCGGCCCACCCCGATCACACTGACAGTCTCCGCCGCCTGGCAGATCACGCGCTCGCTTCGAGTTCATGGCGCGAGGCGGGCGCCTATCTCGAATCACTCGCCGGCCTCCGTGAGGACGCCCGCGACCAGAGCGACCTTGGTCGCGTGTGGTGGGAAGGATTCGGCGAAGAGCAGAACGCTCTCGGTTGCCTGCGCCGCTCAATCGAGTTGCCTGGAGACGGGCTGGCGGCCGTGGAACTGGCCGTGGCCATCTGCGAGGCGCGGGAGAACTGGCCGCGGCTGGCGGGCTTCATCGAGGCTTACTTCGAGCGGGTGGAGCCATGCGAGGCCCACCTGCCGCTCCTCTCGCGGCTTGCTGACGTCTACGCCGACAGGCTCTACGAGCCCGAGGGGGCTGCGCGAAGCCTGCGCGCGCTCATGGCGCTCGAGCCCGGTAACGCGAAGCTGAAGGAGCGGCTCGCGGAGATCCTCTCGGGGAGCGCCGATACTTACGGCGAGGCTGCGGTGGTCTACCGGAGCCTGATTGAGCAGGAGCCGCTACGCGCTTCCGCATGGCGCGGCCTGGGAGGAATCTACTGGTTCCAGCGGCGAACGGGGGGCTGCCGCGACGTGGCTGCGATCCATCGCCTCCTTGGCGGAGAGACCAGCCCGGTCTGGGAGAGCCCGGCCTCAGAGGCGCCGGCGGAGCGAGACTTCCTGCCGTGGCGGGATCGCTTCCAGCAGCGCGGCCCGTTTCGCGAAGCCCTCGATGCGCCCCTTGATCTCGCACCCCTCATCGAGGCGCTCCAGGGCGGATGGAGCCTTCTTCTGCCGGATGCCCCGGCCGGGGCTGGCCCCGCCGCCCTCGGCGAACGAGCGCAGACGCTCGGCGAAGTTCTGAGGCAATGGGGGCTTCTCGAGCTTCCTGTCCTCGCACTCCCCTCACCGGGCGAGCCGCTCGTCGTTCTTGGCGGAGAACGCATCGCCATCGGCGCCCGCGAGGAAGAGATCAGCCGGCTGGCCGGGTCTGTCTGGAGATATCTCTGCCACCGTGTGGCGGCCCGCATCGCGCTGGAGCAAGGGCCGGCCGGTTGCGGCGCGCCTTCGCTACGCGTCGCGCTTGCGGCGCTCAGGAAGGCCGCGGGGCTCGATAGGGGTCCGCAGGGTATGAAGAGGGAGACCGGCGCCGGCGTGGCCGGGACGGCGGTCACCTGGAAAAACCGTCGGCGGGTGCGAAAGGTCCTCGCTGAACTGGAATCTCTTGATGATGAAGCGCTGGCCTGCCTGGCAGCCGCGCACGCGCGGACGGCCGATCGCGCGGCGCTCATCGCAGGCCGGGATCCCGGCGGAGCGCTCTTCGGCGTCGCGTCACGCGAACAGGGATTGTCCGAGATCGATCCCGATCGCGATTCGATCAGCGCAGCGCTGGCGGCCTCCCGCGCAGCGCGGGGGCTTCTGGCGTTCATCTCGGAGGAGATATATCTGGATACCGTCGAGGCGGCGCCCTAGCGCTTGCGGCGCTGGTGGCGCATCTTCCGGCGGAGCTTCTTCTGCTTGTGCTTGCGAATCTTCTTCCGCCGCTTCTTAACTACGCTTCCCAATGAGATTCTCCTGGGGTCCTGGTGGGTGCTCTCGGGCATCCGAGGCCGCCGGAGTATAGGAATCAGCCCTTCCTTTGTCAACGCGCCCGCAACGCCCGTGCGCGCGGGCCCGTTCCGTCGCTCCCGGTCCCCCGTGCTAGACTGTTCGCCGCTCCGGCGGCGCTCCTATCCCCAGAGATCGCGCCGCTCAGGATGCGACTACACGCAGAGGCGGTAAGAGGCATGGGCGTCGCGAAGCCGGGGAGGCTCGAGAAGGGCGTCCTCGTGGCCCTCGAGGGCATCGACGGCACGGGGAAGAGCACCCAGGCGCGTAACCTGGCGGCGGGCCTCGAGGCCGCGGGCTGGCCGGTAGCGTCGACCCGCGAGCCCACCGAGGGCGAGTGGGGCAAGCGCATCCGGCGGCTGGCCAGGCAGGGGCGACGGGATGTTCCGCCGGAGGACGAACTGGACTGGTTTCTCCGCGATCGGATGGAAGACGTGGAGCGCACCATCCGTCCCGCGCTGAACGCGGGGAAAATTGTTGTCACCGACAGATACTATTTTTCGACGATGGCTTACCAGGGCGCCCTCGGCCTCGATCCGGTCCGGATCCGCGAGATGAACGAGGCGCTCTTCCCGCGTCCCGATCTTGTCCTTCTGCTGCGCATCGATCCCGCCACGAGTCTCGAACGCATCGCGCGCGGGCGCCCGGAGGGGGTAGAGGCTTCTTATGAGTCAACGGAATATCTGACCCGCGTGGCCGCGCTTTTCGACAGCTTCGACGACCCCGCCATCCGGCGCCTGGACGCCTCCGGTACACCCGCCGAAGTGGAGGCGCGAATCTGGTATTCGGTGCAGGCTTATCTCGATGAGCACGCCCGCTAAGGCGCGCCGCCCCGCGGCGGTCGCGATTCCTGCCGTGCAGCGGGCGCGCGGCGGCGAGATGTTGGCGCTCGGGCTCGTACTACTCGCGGGCGCTGCGCTACGAACGGCCTACTTCCAGGCGCTCCTTGGCTGGCCCTACTGGCGCGAGCTCATCCTGGGTGGGGACGGCCACGTCTATTACCGCGCCGCCCAGGAGATACTCGCGGGAAGTCCCTGGGGGATCCGCGTTTCGTTTCAGGATCCGCTCTACGCGCTCTTTGTGGCCGGCGTGATGAAGCTCACCGTCATGTCGCCCGCGGCGCCGCTGGTGGCGCAATCGATCCTGGGGCTGCTCTCCGCGCTTCTGGCCTGGGCGCTGGCCCGCCGCATGGCGGGTCCCGTGGCGGGCGTGGCGGCGGCCGCGCTCGTGGCGCTCTCTCCCGTGGCTGTTTTCTACGATGGCCTTCTCGAGAAATCGCCGCTCTGCATGTTCCTGTTCACGCTGGGCGCATGGCTGCTGGCGTCAGGCGTTGCCGAGGGGCGCAAGGGCCGCGTGGCCGGCGCGGGCGCCGCGCTGGCCGCGGCCGTTCTCCTCCGCGGGAACGTTCTTCTCGTCCTGCCGCTGGCGCTGGCAGTTCCGCTTCTCGCCCGGCCGCGCGGAGTGCGCGCGGGGGCCGCAATAGCGCTTCTCCTCGCCGGCATCATGCTGGTCTTCGGCGCCACGGCGCTTCGCAACCGGGCCGTCTTCGGAGACTGGACCATCACCCCCGGCCAGTCGGGGCCGAACTTCTTCATCGGGAACAACCCGGAGAACCAGACGGGCACTTTCATGCCGCAGCCCTGGCTGCGTGATGATCTGCGATTCGAGGAGATGGACTGGAGGGCCGAAGCGGAGCGCCGGACGGGGCGGCTGATGAGCCGCTCGTCGACTTCCGCCTTCTGGCTGGGGGAGGGGCTCACCTACTGGCGCGACTCGCCCGCCGCAGCCTTCAAGAATCTCGTGAGAAAAGGGCTGCTCTACTTCTCGGAGTTCGAGCAGCCCGACACACACCCCTACCTCTTCTTCCGTCCCCGCTTCGCGCCGCTCCGGCTTCCCCTGCCGGGGATGGGTCCGATCGCGGCGCTGAGCGTTCTCGGGCTGGTGCTGTCGATCCCGCTCTGGCGCGCCCGCTCGGCGGAGCTGCTCCTGTTTCTGGGGCATGCCGGCTCGGTGATCGTCTTCTTCATCCTCGGTCGTTACCGCATTGTCGCGCTGCCGCTGTTTGCGGTGTTCGCGGGGGTCGGCCTTGGGGGACTCGTCCATCTGGTCCGCCGGCGCGCCTTCGTCAAGCTCGCCGCCGCTCTGATATTGATCCTGCTTGCCGTGCTCGTGACGAAGCGGGGGCGCTATCCCGAGGTCTATGAATGGCCGCTCTTCAACGTGTCCATCACGTTGATCGAGGAGGGGCGGTTCGAGGAGGCGGAAGCGCTCGTGGCAGAAGGGCTCGCCGCGCATCCGGACAGCGCGCTGGGACTCGAGGTGCGCGGCGGGATGGCGATCGAGGCGGGCGACCTCGAAACCGCCGAGAGCGCGCTGGAAGCGGCGGCGGAATGGGCGCCCGAGCGCAGGAGCCTGAAGCTCGCGCTCGCGCGGCTGCGCGCCAGACAGGGCAGGGAGGCCGAGGCCTCGCGCATGCTGGAAGAGATGCTGCGGGAGGCGCCTTTCGACGGTGAACTCAGGCGAGAGCGGGACAGGCTGCGCGCGCTTCGGGGCACCGATGCGCTTCCTCCCCCGCGCAACGGCAGCCCCGCGGCCCGTTGAGCGTCGCTGCATGCGCCTTCGGTTGCTTTTCTGGCAGGTGCGGGGGATGATGCTTTTCGCGCCCATGTCCATCGAGGCGATCTTTCGCGCCCATTTTCGAGCCAACGCATCAGGAGGATCTTCGGGATGAAGGCGGTTATCTGCTACGAGCGAGACAAGCCGGTCGTCGTGGAAGAGATCGAGCACGATGCGCCCGGCCGCGACGAAGTGTGTGTCCGCATGGCGGCCTCGGGGGTGTGCCATTCCGATCTCTCGGTGGTCACGGGGGTGATGCCGCTCATGCTCCCCTGCGTGCTGGGCCATGAGGGCGCGGGTGTCGTGGAGGAGGTGGGCGAAGGCGTGACGCACGTGAAGCCCGGAGATCGCGTGGTCTTCTCCTGGGTGGCCACCTGCGGGACCTGCTACTTCTGCCGCATCGGAAAGCAGAACCTCTGCGAGCTCGGGGAGAAGGTCAACCGGATGAGCATGCTTCCGGACGGCACCAGCCGCCTTCACAAGGACGGAAAGGATCTGTTCTCCTTCTCGGGCATCGCGACGATGGCGGAAACGGTCATCGCCCACGCGAGCTCGGCGGTGAAGGTGCCGGACGACGCGCCCCTGGACAAAGCCGCCCTTCTCGGGTGCGCCGTCATGACCGGCGTGGGCGCGGTGTTCAACACGGCGAAGGTGCCGCCGGGAAGCTCTGTCGCGGTGTTCGGCGCGGGGGGCGTGGGCCTGAACGTCATCCAGGGCGCCGCTATCGCCGGCGCGGAAAAGATAATTGCGGTCGACGTTCAGCCGAAGAAGCTCGCGCTCGCAAAGACCTTCGGCGCCACCCACACCATTGATTCCTCCAAGGACGATGCGGTTACGGCCATCAAGGAGATCACGGACGGGCGCGGCTCCGATTTTGCCTTCGAAGCCATCGGGATCCCCGAGGTGATCGAGCAGGCCTATGCCGCTTGCCGGAAGGGCGGCACCTGCGTCGTGGTTGGCGTGGGTCCGTTCGGTGCCTCGGTCAACCTGAATGCCTTTCTTATTCCCCTTCTCGAGAAGAGCATTGTCGGGTCGTGGTACGGTGGCGCCAATCCCCATCGCGACATTCCAAACCTGCTCGCGCTCTACCGCGCGGGAAAGCTGCTGCTCGACGAACTTGTGACCAGGACCTACAAGATCGGGGAGATCAACGAGGCCTTCTCGGACATGCAATCCGGAGTCAATGCGCGGGGCGTCATCGTCTTTTGATAGCCCTGGCGGCCCGATCACCCCGACGCTAACTTGAACGGTCCTATGGAGATTCTTCTCGCGAAACCGCGCGGGTTCTGCGCCGGCGTCGATCGGGCGATCGAGATCGTCAAGCTGGCCCTCGAGGTGTTCGGCCCCCCCGTTTACGTCCGCCACGAGATAGTGCACAACCGCCATGTCGTCGAAGGACTGCGCGCGATCGGCGCGCGTTTTGTCGACGAGCTCGAAAACGTTCCCTCCGGAAGCGTCGTCATCTTCTCCGCCCACGGCGTTTCTCCCGCCGTGCGCCGCGAGGCCAGCGAGCGGAATCTCCGGGCCATCGACGCCACCTGCCCGCTCGTCACCAAGGTTCACCTCGAAGCGATTCGCTACGCCCGGGAAGGGTACTCCATCGTTCTCATCGGCCACCGCGGCCACGTGGAAGTCGAGGGGACCATGGGGGAGGTGCCGGGAGGAATGTGGTTGGTCTCGACGCCCGAGGAGGTTGCGTCGCTCGATCTGCCGAGCGCCGGCAAGGCCGCCTATCTCACCCAGACGACGCTCTCTGTCGACGACACCCAGGCCGTAGTCGAGGCGCTGAAACGCCGCTTCCCGGAGATCCGGGGGCCGCGCAAGGATGACATTTGCTACGCCACCACCAACCGGCAGAACGCCGTCAAGGCCATCGCGCTCGAAGCCGACGTGATCCTGGTCGTCGGTGCTCCGGAGTCGTCGAACTCGAACCGATTGGTGGAGGTGGCTCGGGCGCGGGGCGTCGACGCTTACCTTGTCGAGTCGGCCGAGGACATCGATCCGGCCTGGCTCTCGGACGCGAAGCGAGTCGGGCTGACGGCGGGCGCCAGCGCGCCGGAAAGTCTCGTCTCGAGGGTCGTCGAACGTCTGTTCGAACTGGGGGGAACCGGTGTGCGCGAGATGGAGCTTGTGCGAGAGGACGTCACCTTTGCCCTGCCTCCGGAGTTGAAAGGCGAGCTGGACGTGAAGTTAGGCCGGTAAGAGCGCCGCTTGGGGGCTGAATCCGGGGCGAGTTCACTATCCGACTCGCGATCACGGTGAGTTCCTGATAACTGGCTGTTTGAGTGCACGGCGACTTGTACAAATACTTTGTAAAATCCCGCCTTCGTCACTAACTTTTCCAAGAATTTGATCATTCCAGGCTTCTCTCCCATTGCCACTGCCCGGATGGCGTGTACACTACAGGCCAACCATTACAAGACAATCCTTGCGATCCGAATCCAGCAAGCACAATCTTACAGGCGAATCTTACGGGGAGGAAGACCCATGGCCACGAGCATCGGCAAGAGCCTGAGCGCGGCGCTCAGCAAGGCGAAGAAGGAACTGCAGAAGGAAGCGAAGCAGATCGCTGCTCAGATGGAGCGCATCGAGAGGATTCTCCAGGCGACGACCGGCATAGGAAAGAAGGGCGCTCGCGGCGGCGCCAAGAAGCGCGGCGGCAAGCGGCGCCTCAGCGCCGCGGGCAGGGCGAGGATCGCGGCCGCGCAGCGCAAGCGCTGGGCGAAGGCAAGGGCCGCGAAGTCCGGGAAAGGACGCAAGAAGAAGTAATCCTCACCGCATCAATCACCCGAAGGGATCGGCTCCTTCACGCGCGGCAGGCCGCTGCCAGGCCGTGCCGGAACGGGAGCCGGTTTCGTCCGGGTGGAAGCCTCCGCCGGCCGGCCTGCTCTGGGCCGGCCGCGGCCGTTGGCGTCACTGCATGCGGCGCTTGCTGGTCGCGACCGGGGTGCTGCGCTATCATCTCGCGCTCAAAAGGAATCGCGACATGCTTCAGCTGACACGACTCTCCAAGCAATTCGGCTCCCGCAAGGTCCTCGACGAGGTTTCCCTGATGGTGCAGGGACGCGACCGTCTGGGCCTCGTGGGCATGAATGGCTCTGGCAAGAGCACGCTGATGAAGATCATGGCCGGCATCGTCGCGCCGGACGACGGGGATCGCTCGATCGGCCGGAGCGAGACCGCCGGATACCTCCCCCAGGACGGGCTCGAAGCCGGCGGGCGAACGCTGCTGCGCGAGGTAACCGATGCCTGCCCGCAGGTGCGCGCCTGTGAGGCCGCCGTACGCGACATCGAGGGCAAGCTGGAGGGAGGCGCGGCCGGCGACCCGGGCCACGAGGATCTTTTGCGCCGGTACGGCGATCATCAGGCCGAGTTCCAGCGCCTGGGGGGCTACGATCTCGAGGCGCGCGCCCAGGCGATCCTGCTCGGCCTCGGGTTCGCGTCCGGAGATTTCGAGCGCGACACCCGGACCTACTCCGGCGGCTGGCAGATGCGCATAGCCCTGGCGAAGCTTCTTCTGCTCCGACCCACGGTCCTCCTGCTCGACGAGCCTACGAACCACCTCGATCTCGAAGCGCGGAACTGGCTGGAGGCGTTTCTTGCGGACTATCCGGGCGCGGTCGTCGTCGTTTCGCACGATCGTTACTTCATGGATGTCACGATCGATCACATCGTGGAGATATCCGGCGGAAAGCTCTCCGTCTATCACACCGACTACTCGCGTTTCGAGCAGGAGCGCGAGAACCGACGGCTCGTGGCCTGGGAAGCCTACCGGAAGCAGCGCGAGGAGATCGAGCGCATCCAGATGTTCATCAACCGTTTTCGTTACCAGGCCTCGAAGGCGGCTCTCGTGCAGAGCCGGGTCAAGTATCTCGAGAAGCTCGAACGCGTGGAACCGCCGGAAGGGCGGGAGCAGATCCATTTTCGGTTTCCTCAGCCGAAGAAGTCCGGCCGCACGGTGCTCACGCTCGAAGGGGCCTCGAAGCGTTACGGCGATCTCGAGGTCTACCGGCAGGTTGATTTCATGCTCGAGCGCGGGATCAAGGCGGCGCTTGTTGGCCCGAACGGCGCCGGAAAATCTACCCTGCTCAAGATGCTGGCGGGAGTGGAGCCGCTGACGGACGGCGTGCACAAGTTGGGGCACATCGTCGAGATCGACTATTTTGCCCAGGATCAATCTCGCACACTTGATCCGGATCGCACGGTGCTCGAGACGATGACCGAGGGCGCGCCGCTCGATATCGTCCCGCAGCTCAGGACGATCCTCGGCTCCTTTCTCTTCCGGGGTGACGATGTCAACAAGCGGGTGGCCGTGCTTTCCGGCGGTGAGCGCAACCGCCTTGCCCTTGCGCTCATGCTGCTTCGGCCCGCCAATGTCCTCTTGCTGGACGAGCCCACAAACCATCTCGATCTCGAGGCCAAGGACGTCCTGCTCGAGGCGCTGCTGACCTATTCCGGTACGGTCCTGTTCGTCTCCCACGATCGCCATTTCCTGAACCGGCTCTCACAGCACGTATTCGAGGTCGGCCAGGGCGAGATTCATCACTACCCGGGTAACTACGAGGACTTCCTGGAGCGGAAGGCGCGGGACGCCGCGGCGGAGGGGTCCTCACCGGCACGTGCGGGGAAGGCGGCGCGAAAGAAGGTGAAGAAGGAGGACGCGGGGGAGGCGACTACCGGTGGGGCGGCGCCAGCCGGCGGCACCGCGAAAGAGGCGCGGATACGCGCGCGCGAGTCCGAGAAAGCCGAGGCGCGCAAAGAAGCGCGCCACAACCGTGATCTGGAGAAGCTCGAGGGTAGGATCGGCCAGGCCGAGAAACGCCTTGCGGAGATCGAGGCCCGCCTCGCCGATCCCGGCCTCTACGAAGATCCGGCGGGCTTCGAGGCCACGCTGAGCGAGTACCAGGCGCTCAAGGGCGAGCGAGATCGCCTTTACGATCGCTACCAGTGGATGGACGAGGGAAGGGGGGGGGAGGCGCCGGGCTGAGATCCGTGCGTCAGATCTCTTCCTCGGTTTCGTCTTCGTCGTCGGGATCTTCGTCGGCCCCGGAAAGTTCGAGCACTTTCTCGGCCTCCTCGCCGGGGAGCTGCTCGACCTCTCTCAATCTTTTCTCCATGGCGCGGGTTCGCACGCCGGTCTCCTCGATCGTCCGGCTCGCGCTATTGAGCTGCTTCTTGACCTTGTCGAGCACCCCGCCGAACTTCCCGAACTCGGTCTTCACCGCGGCCAGCACCTTCCAGACCTCGCTGGCGCGCTTCTCGATCGCGAGCGTCCTGAATCCCATATGCAGGCTGTTGAGGATCGCGGCCAGCGTCGTGGGTCCCGAGAGGACCACGCGGTGTGCCCCCTGCAGTTCCTCGATCAGCCCCGGATACCTGAGCACCTCCGCGTACAGGCCCTCGGTCGGCAGGAACAAGAGGGCGAAATCGGTGGTGCGGGGTGGGTCGAGGTACTTCTCCGAGACGTCCTTCGCGGCCTTGCGGATCGATCGGGCAAGCTCCGCGCTGGCTCGCTGAACCCCCTCCTGATCACCCTTCTCGGCGGCCTCCGAGAGCCGGAGATAGTCTTCCTGGGGAAACTTGGAATCGATGGGCAGCCAGATGCAGGCCGCCGGGTCGCGGTCCGGTCCAGGCAGACGGATGGCGTACT
>JAUYMQ010000148.1 GCA_030698575.1 Deltaproteobacteria bacterium | reverse complement strand
GACGGCGAGGGGCGCTGGCTGAACGACGGGGCCGAGATCACGCACGCGCGGACGGTCGAACTCTTCTGGCAATCACTCGCGCGCAACGCACAGGGGAATTATCTGCTGCGGATGGGGAAGGAGGAATGCCCCGTGCTGCTCCATGCCACGCCATATTTCGTGCGGCGCGTGGAGATCGAAGCTGGGGGCGTGCGGATCGGGTTGTCGGACGGATCCGAGGAGGTGCTCGATGCGGAGACGCTGGAACTTGTGGAGGGGAGATACCTCCACTGCCGGGTGAAGGGAGGCGCCCACGAGGCGCGCTTCAACCGGAATGCCTATTACGAGATGGCGCGCTGTATCGAGGAGAGCCCGAGCGCCGGAGGCTATGATTTTCGTCTGGGCGAGCGTCGCTATCCGATCAGGATCGGAGGATCGTCCAGAGCCCCACGGCGATGAAGCCCGCGCCTGCAACCCACCTCAGCACCCGCGGGTCCACGTACCTCGAGACGACTGCTCCGCCGAGCACCCCCAGGGCGGAGGCGACGATGAGCGCGGCGGCCGCGGCGGCGAAAACCGTGAGCTTCGGATTCCGGGCCTCGGCGGCGTAGAGCAGGGTCGCCAGTTGCGTCTTGTCGCCGATTTCGGCGACGAAGATGGTCAGGAAAACCGTAGCGAAGAGCTTGAGATCCATTTTTTCATCCTTAGTCGAGCCTCGGGATTCCCCCGCCAGGCCCCTCCCGGGGCCCTCCCTCAACGTTCCACATCCAGATGCCCCAGATCGAGAGCGCCACCGCGACGGGAACGGCCACCCAGGAGATCCAAAGCGGTATCGACCATGCCTCCACGGCAATCGGCCAGCGATAGATCACTCTCAGAAGATGTGCGATCGCCACGAGCCCGAACACCACGGCGCTGACCAGGCAGTAGGATTTCGCTCCCACGGGGGCCTCCTATCTTTTCAAGAGGAACTTCTTTGACGGCTTCCGGTTGCGGCGGGGCGCCTTCCGGCCGGCGATCGGCCTGTGCCGGAAGCAGTCGGTCAGGTGATCGTCGGCCATCCCCACGGCCTGCATGAAGGCGTAGCAGATCGTCGGGCCCACGAAGCGGAAACTCCGGGCCTTGAGATCCTGGCTCATGGCCTCCGCCTCGGGGGTTTTCGCGGGTACCTGCCTGAGCATGCGGCGGACTTTGCGGATGGGACGGCCGGCGGTGAACCGCCAGATGTAGGCGTCGAAGGAACCGAACTCGCGGGTGACGTCGAGGAAGGCGCGGGCGTTTGTGATCGTAGACGCGATCTTGAGGCGGTTCCGGACGATCCCCGGATCCCGGAGAAGACGGGCGCGGTCCGAGGGACCGTATCGTGCGATGAGCCGGGGGTTGAAGCGCGAGAACGCCCGGCGATAGCCGGCCCGCTTCTCGAGAATGGTGCGCCAGCTGAGACCGGCCTGCGCGCCTTCGAGGATGAGCATTTCGAAGAGATGGCGGTCGTCGTGGGACGGGACGCCCCATTCCTCGTCGTGGTAGCGGACCATCAGGTCGCTGCCCGCCGCCCAGCCGCATCGCCGCTTCTGCCGGAGGCGCCCGCTAGAGCGCTTCCTTGAGGCGCTTCTCGAGGGCATCCAGCTCCTGGCTCATCTCGTCGGGAAGACGGTTGCCGAACTTTGCGTAGAACTCGCGCGTGCCTTCGATCTCGCCGAGTGCACCCTCGATATCCGGCGAGAGCAACTGCCCCAGCTCTTGATCTTCGATCGAGAGGCCGGACAGATCGAGGTCCTCGGGCCGTGGAATGTGACCGAGGGGGGTATCGGCGGCCCCGGCGGTCCCGTCGCAGCGGCCGAAGATCCACTTGAGCACGCGGGTGTTCTCGCCGAATCCGGGCCAGAGGAACTCGCCCTCCGGACACTTCCGAAACCAGTTCACCAAGAAGATCTTCGGGAGCCGGGCGCCGGACTTCTTGCCGATGGCCAGCCAGTGGCTCCAGTAGTCGGCCATGTTGTATCCGCAGAAGGGGAGCATGGCCATCGGGTCGTGCCGCAGCTCACCCACGCGCCCCTCGGCCGCGGCGGTCTTCTCGGAGCTGACGATCGATCCGAGGAACGTCCCGTGCTGCCAGCTTCGCGCTTCCGTGGCGAGCGGGACCACCGTGGCGCGCCGCCCCCCGAAGAGGATGGCGCTGATCGGCACGCCGGCGGGATCCTCCCATTCCGGCGCGATGATGGGGCATTGCGCGGCGGGCGCGGTGAATCGGGCGTTAGGATGGGCGGCATGAATGGCGCTCTCGGCTTTCCAGGGCTTGCCGTGCCAGTTCTTCAGATTCGCGGGGACGGTCCGCGTCATCCCTTCCCACCAGACGTCTCCATCCGGGGTCAGCGCGCAGTTCGTGAAGAGGCAGTTCTCGTGCAAGGTGCCCATGGCATTCGGATTGGTCTCGACGTTGGTGCCCGGAGCCACTCCGAAGAAACCCGCTTCCGGGTTGATGGCGTAAAGCCGGCCGTCCTCCTTGAACTGGAGCCAGGCGATGTCGTCCCCCACCGTCTCGGCCTTCCACCCCTCGAGGGTGGGGTTCAGCATCGCGAGGTTCGTCTTGCCCGAGGCGCTGGGGAAGGCCGCGCAGATGTAGCGTACCTGCTTTTCGGGGGAAGTCAGCTTCAGGATGAGCATGTGCTCGGCCATCCAGCCTTCGTCGCGGGCGATGGCCGAAGCGATGCGCAGCGCGAGGCACTTCTTGCCAAGCAAGGCGTTGCCGCCGTATCCCGATCCGTAGGACCAGATTTCGCGGGTCTCCGGGAAGTGAACGATCCACTTGTTGTCGGCATTGCAGGGCCAGGGCACGTCCTTTTCGCCGGGTGCGAGCGGGGCTCCGACCGAGTGCGTTCCCGGAATGAACTCGCCATCACTCCCGAGGACCTCGAGCACCTTCGTTCCCATTCGGGACATGATTCGCATGTTGACCACGACGTACGGAGAGTCGGTGATTTCGATCCCGATTCGCGCTTGCGGTGAACCTACCGGGCCCATGGAGTAGGGGATGACGTACATCGTCCTCCCCTGCATGCACCCCGAGAAGTGCTTCTTGAGGATCTCCCGCATCTCCTTCGGATCGCGCCAGTTGTTGGTAGGGCCCGCGTCTTCCTGCTTTTCACTGCAGATGAGCGTGCGGTCCTCGACGCGGGCGACGTCAGCCGGGTCTGACCAGAAGAGAAAGCTGTTCGGCCGTTTCTTGCCGTCGAGGCGGCGCGCCATGCCGTTCGCGACCATCAATTCGCAAAGTTCGTCGTACTCGCGCTCCGAGCCGTCACACCACACGACTCGCTCCGGTGTGCAGAGCTTCGCGGTTTCGTCGACCCAGGCCAGGAGTTTCTTATGAGAGGTATTCATCGTCTCCCCGCTGCGCCTGCACCGTGCCATGCGCGGCAGCCCGCGGTGTTTTCGCGAAAACGCTCGCGCAGGGATCTCAAGGCTGGCGCGCTCGATCCCGAAAATTTCGTCCCTACATTACCACGGAAAACGAGTGAGATCAGCCCGGGGCAGGGGTTTTTCCGCAGCCCCGGTACCACGCCCGGGAGGGTGGCCCGGCCGGCCGGGCGGGTGTGCTTCAGGCGGCCCCTGATGGGCTCCGGAAGGCGGATAATCCCATCCGCCACCAGCGCTTCCAGGCGGAGGGACGGGTCAGAACGGCGGCGAGGAGGGGCAGCGGGTCGAAGAAGGAAACGCGCTCGATGGCGAGGCCGCCCTCGAGGGTGAACCGATCAACAAGCTTCCAGCGGAACGGACGGCCGCCGATCGTTGCTGTGAACGTGAATTCGATATAGACCGCATCGCCCTGCGCGCTCCAGCGATGCACTTCTCCTCGGATGTCCGGCATCAGCTCGAGGACCTGCTGCAGGCTTTGCGCCGCCGCCTCGAAGCCGATGGCCGGCGGGGTGACGGGCTGATAGAGACGAACCTTCGGGTGAAGAAGCGCGGTCAACTGCTCGATACGCGGCGCCGCCCAGGCGGCGCGGAATCCTTCGACGAAACGCTCTGCCTGTGAAGAGATGGCTGCTTCGCCGGTTTCATCGGAATGGCTGCTGCTCGAGTGCATCATCAATCTCCTTCTCGCACTACATGCCCTGCCGCATCAGGCCGGGCGGGCGAGGAGTTTCTCGAGGGCCCGAAGGACATCCGCGGGACGCTCCTCCATGATGAAGTGGCCGGCACCCTCGATGAGCGATAGTTCCGCGTCGGGCATCGCCGCTGCCAGCTCAAGCGCGGTTCGTACGGGCAGAAAAATGTCGCGTTCCCCCCAGATGACAGCCACCGGGCGACGTATGTTCGCAAGCGCCTTCGCCAGCTCCCGGCGCGGCGCTACGCGGTAGTCCGCATAGAAGCGCAACAGGAAGGCCGGCCCCGCGGCGTCCGCCGTCATCCATCCCGTGTACTCACGCAGGGTTTCCTCGTCGAAGATCCCCTTCCTCGCCTCCCGCCGCACGGAGAAGC
>JAUYMQ010000147.1 GCA_030698575.1 Deltaproteobacteria bacterium | reverse complement strand
AACTCGGAGGGCGAGGTGGATGTCGGCGCGATCTGCTTCGGGCCGCAGCTCGACATCATCGAGGAACACATGAAGGACGCCGTCGACAAAGGGGCAAAGGTGCTCACCGGCGGCAGGCGGAACCCGAAGTTCAAGGGGAATTTCTACGAGCCCACCGTGCTGACGGACGTGAACCATGGCATGCAGATCATGCGCGAGGAGACCTTCGGGCCCATCCTGCCGATCCAGGTCGTCCGCGACGACGAGGAGGCGCTCCAGCTCGCGAACGACACGACCTACGGGCTGAACTCCAACGTCTGGACCCGGGACAAGCGAAAGGGGAAGGCGCTGGCAAACCGGATCAATTCCGGATGCTCGACGGTCAACGACTGCGTGATCAACTACGGCGTGGCGGAAAACCCCTTCGGCGGGGTGAAGGAGAGCGGGATCGGGCGGGTGAACGGCGAGATGGGGCTCAAGAGCTACTGCCACGTGCAGGGCGTGCTCATCGATCGCTTCGGAACCAAGTCCGAGCTCTTCTGGTACCCCTACACGAAGGGCAAGATGAATCTGGTTCGCCGCGCAGTGAACTTGCTCTACCGCTCCCCGATCGGGAAGCTCCTGGGGAACTAGCAGGCTGCTGAAAAACTCGAGTTTTTGCTGGCCATCACGGAATCAGTTCGCATAGGATGAGCTTCCACATTTTGCCGAAGGAGGTTCATCGTATGCGGGGCGACGATCGTCAGCAGTCCGGGATGTTCAGCTACCTCTCGCCGGAAGCCCGTGTTCCCCAGGACCACCCGCTGCGCGCCATCCGGTCGATGGTGGACGCGGCGCTCGTGGAGCTTTCGCCCCGATTGGAGGGATTGTATGCCCGCGTCGGCCGCCCCTCCATCGCTCCGGAGAAGCTGCTCCGGGCGCTCCTCCTGCAGGTGCTGTACACGGTGCGCAGCGAGCGCCTTCTGATGGAAGAGCTCGACTACAACCTGCTGTTCCGGTGGTTCGTGGGACTCAGTATGGATGATGCCGTGTGGGACCCCACGGTGTTCACCAAGAACCGCGAGCGGCTCCTGGCCGGGGAAATAGCTCAGGCCTTCTTCGAGCAGGTGCTGGCCCAGGGGCGCGAGCGGGGGCTCCTGTCGGACGAGCATTTCACCGTGGACGGCACGCTCATCGAGGCCTGGGCAGGGGTGAAGAGCTTCAAGAAGAAGAGCGGCGCGGGCTCTCCTCCGCCGGACGATCCGGGCAACCCGACGGTGAATTTTCACGGGCAGAAACGAAGCAACAAAACCCACGCCTCCACGACCGATCCCGACTCGCGCCTGTATCGAAAGGGGCACTCCCGCGAGGCCAAGCTCTGCTACCTCGGCCACCTGCTCATGGAGAACCGGCACGGGCTGGTGCAGGACAGCTGGGTCACGCAGGCCACGGGCTTTGCGGAGCGGGAAGCGGCGCTGACGCTGGTCGGGAGCCTCGGGGGTGCGGCCCGGGTGACGGTGGGAGCCGACAAGGGGTTTGATACGCGGGACTTCGTCCACAACCTTCGCCAAATGAACGCAACACCCCATGTGGCCCAGCATACGACGGGCCGCCGGAGCGCGATCGACGGGCGGACGACGCGTCACGCCGGATACGCCGAGAGCCAGAGGAAACGGAAGCGGATCGAAGAGGTGTTCGGGTGGCTGAAGACCGTCGGCCTCATGCGCAAGACGCGGCACCGGGGTGTCGCCCGCGTGGGCTGGATGTTTACCTTCGCCGCCGCGGCTTACAACCTCGTCCGGATGCGCACGCTCCTGGCGGACACGGGGTAAGGAGACCGCGCACGGGCCTCGAGAATTCCTGTCGCCTAGCAGTTGCACACCGAGAGGACCGAAAAACACGACATCAGCTCCAGTTCATCCGACTCTCGCCAAGGTGTTCACCACTCGCGGGAGGATGAAATCCGTGCTTCAACACCATTTTTCAGCAGCCTGCTAGGGCTTTAACAGAGCATGATTCGGGCGATTCCTTCGGCCTACTCGTATCAACCGCCACGCTCATAAACCTGGTCCGGAACTTCGTGAGGCGTTCGAACTAGATGGAAGCTGATTAAGCTAGGGGCATACAATACTTCACTACTCGGACTTCTGTTAACCAAGGAATCCCAGTAAGGGACCAATCCTGCGGCTGACCGTTGGGTTGCAGTCTTCGCCCGGTCCCAATACAGTCCCGCTTCGTGAGCCTCACTAGATCCTATTTTCTGTCTGAACCGCCCCGGGATTGCCGGAGACTCCATTGCTTGAGAGGATGGGGTCATGGCAAAGCGAAGCAGGTATTCCCCAGAGGTACGAGAACGGGCAGTTCGGATGGTCCTGGAGCACCAGGGCGAGCACGCCTCGCAGTGGGCCACGATCGAGTCGATAGCGGCGAAGATTGGGTGCACGGCGGAAACCCTCCGGAAGTGGGTGCGCCAGGTCGAGCGTGACGAGGGGCGACGTCCTGGGTTAACCACGGACGAGAAGCAGCGCCTCAAGGAACTCGAGCGCGAGGTCAGGGAGCTTCGACGGGCCAACGAAATTCTCCGTAAGGCGTCGGCCTATTTCGCACAGGCGGAGCTCGACCGCCGAGCGAAGTGATGGCGTCGTTCATTGACGACCATCGAGGCGTCTACGGGGTCGAGCCGATCTGCGCGGTCTTGCCGATCGCCCCGTCCACCTACTTCGAGCGCAAAGCCCGTGAGGCTGATCCCGGCCGATTGCCGCTCCGTGTGAAGCGGGACGCTCTCCTGCGCGAGCAGATCCATCGTGTCTGGCAGGAGAACTTCAGCGTCTACGGGCCTCGGAAGGTCTGGGGGCAGCTCCAGCGCGAAGGCGTTGCCGTGGCCCGGTGCACGGTGGAGCGGCTGATGCGGGGACTGGGCCTGGAGGGGGCCGTCCGGGGCCGCAAGTTCAAGACCACGGTTCCAGACGAGGCCGCCGTGCGTCCCGCTGATCTCGTCGACCGCAACTTCTCGGCGACGCGTCCGAACCAGCTGGGGGTGGCGGATCTCACTTACGTGGCGACCTGGCGCGGTTTCGTCTACGTCGCGTTCGTCATCGATGTCTTCTCCCGGACGATCGTGGGCTGGCGCGCATCGAGCTCGCTGCGAACCGATTTGGCGCTCGACGCCCTGGAACAGGCCCTTCACGCACGTCCCGACCTCAAC